>JAICSD010000225.1 GCA_025937075.1 Vicinamibacteria bacterium
CGAGCGGCGGCGCCGGCGACGCGATGTCTTTCGACACCCATGCGGGCTCCAGCGAGAGCGCGCCGTTCTGATCGACCAGCTTGAACGCGACGACGCTTCCGTTCGTGACGTTGCCGTCGTTCGCCGGGAACCGCGTCGCGCCGAGGACGCTGCCGCCGGTCGTCGCAAACAGCCATCGCGTGTTGTCATCGTCCAGCCACGTGGCCAGCGCGCCGGCCGCGCCGTTCGCTCCCGCGCCGTTGGTGAACGGGTCGGTCTTGTACAACGCCGTCGCGTGATCGGAGCCGCCGGGTGACGCGCCGTCGAGCAGATACACACGGCCGTCCGCGTTCGCGGCCGAAACGACCCATTTGCCCTTGTGCTCGAACGCGAGCGGCGAGGTGGTGAACGGCTGTGGGGCCGTGAACCAGCCCTTCGGCTTCAGCGTGCGCGGGTCGAGCGACACGAGCGCGTTCGCATACGTGGAGCCGCCCGCGCCGGTTGCCGCGTAGATCGTCCCGTCGCCGCTGAACGTCAGGCCATAGGTGCCGGCGATCGAGGCGCCCTGCGCGTCCCAGTTGGTCACCGGGTGCGCGTCGTTCGCCAAATCGAGCGCCCACACGCCATTCGCCGTACCGGCGCAATTGCCGGTCGCGGCCGCATAGAGCACACCGTCGACGAACGCGGTGCCAGAGACGTTGGTGCCGGGCGAGAGGAACTTGACAGGCGGTACGACGTCGACGCCGATCTGCGGGTTGATCGTGTGCGCCATGCCGCCGCTCGAGATCGCATAGACGTTCTCGTTTCCGCGTCCTGGTGGAGGCGCCGCACCGCGTCCGCCGCGTCCGCCGCCGGGCGGCTGGGCCGCTGCGCCGGGCGGCGCAGGCGCACCCGCTCCCGCAGGCAATCCGGCCGGTGCGCCACCGCCCCGCGCCGCAGGAGCGCCCCCAGCACCACCGGCAGGCGGCGTCGTTCCAGGCGGCGCGCCGGGAGCCGGCGTCCCGCGCCCTGCTCCGCGTCCCGCCGGCGGCGGCGTCATCGTCGTCGCGCGCGTCAGGGACGTGAGCGCGGCCGGACACTGGGCCGTCGCACTCTGATCCGAGATGCCGGTCTTCAGGTGCGTCACCCAGAACATGCGGTTCAGGTCGTAGTCCACCGCATACACGTTGTCAGCGCTGCCGCCCACGTACGCGACCGCCTTGAATCCCTTGTAGGTGATGAAGCCCGAAGCCGACATCACGGGAGCCGTCAGCGACTCGAGCTGCCGCGGCGTGTTGTCGAACGTCCGCTTCCACGCGAGCGCGAACCCGGGCTGCTGCATGCTCTCCAGCGAGATGCGCGGATCGGTGCGCATCGAGGCCGAGCGCTCGGCGTCGCCACCGTTCGTCGTCCACACCGGTCCTCCACGCCCTTGCGCCAATCCGGCGGCGGGAGCGGCAAACGTCGCCGCAGCCACACAGGCGAGCACTCGTACTTTCATTTCGCGAGGTCTCCTCATGATCGCGGGCCTGAAAGGCCCGCGCTACGTTCTCGCAATTTCGTGGGCGGTCCTTTCAGGGCCGCCGTTTTCATTTCCCCAGCGCCTCGTCAATCGCGCGCTCCGCGAGCGGTGCCATCACGCGATACCCGGCGTCGTTCGGCAGCAGGCCGTCGACGGTCAGATCCTTCCGGAACGCTCGGCCATCGGCCAGCGCCGAATGATAATCGAGATATACCGCGCCGCTGCTCGCCGCATAGCCCTTCATCCACGCGTTCACGTCCGAAATGCGCGCCGGCGGGCGCGCGGACGTCTGGTCGCGCCCGCAGTCGCACACCGGCAGGATGGACGCGAGGATGACGCGAATGCCGTTGGCTTTGGCCAGGTCCGTCATGGACATGATGTGATCCGCGATATTGCCTCGGCTGCCCGGACCGGTGAGCCCGGCGATGTCGTTCGTGCCGGCCTCGATCACGACCGCTTTCGGCCGCAGCGCAATCACGTCCTGCCGAAATCTCACGAGCATCTGCGGCGACGTCTGTCCGCCAATGCCGCGGTTGAAGTACGGCTCTCCCGGAAAGAATTTCTCCGCGCCGCGTCCCCAGAATTCCGTGATCTGATCGCCGATGAACACGACACGGCGCTCGCCATGTGCAGGCGGCGGCACCTCGCTGTCTTCGCTGCCGTACCGCGTGAGCCCGGCCCAATCGCGCAGCAGGTGCCTGTACGCCGCCAACCGCTCCTCGAGTGCGGCGGCGTTGTCCTGCGCGCGTGCGGTGGACGAGCTCAGCACGGCTGCCGCCAGCGCGGCGCATGCGAACCTCCAAACGTTCATGTCGCGATCATTGTCCACCCACCGGCAAATGTTGGTACCACTCACTCGCCTGCGGGCCACCGTTCTGCTGTGCGATACAGCCTTTCCGTCTGTCTTCCGCCTGAAGGCGGAAGCCACGGGAGCCCGCACGCCCACGCACCCGCGTCCGATTTCGCAGTGCGAACCGCTCAGCGGGCAGCCGTGTGTTATAGATTGAAAGAGGCGTCACATGCGAAGCAGCACAACAGCGTTCGGTCTCCTCACCGCATTGATGCTCCTCACCGGGGGAGCGATGGCCGCCGCGCGGGCGCAGCAGCCGGACAATCAAGCGGAGGAAGTCTTCAAGACGACGTGCACGCGGTGCCACACTCCGGACCGCGTCCTCAGCGCTCGCAAGACGCGCACGCAGTGGGAAGAAACCCTCGACAAGATGACGAAGCTCGGCGCTACCGCATCCGATGAAGACTGGACGACGGTGCTCGATTACCTGATGCGCCACTGCGGCAAGGTGAACGTCAACCGTGCGCCCGCGAAGGACATCGCGCTCGTGCTCGGCATCTCCGCCGCCAACGCGGATGCGATCGTGAACTTCCGAAAGGAGAACGGCGACTTTGCCGATTACGATGCGCTCGCGAAGGTGCCCGGCCTCGATGTCGAGAAGCTCGAGAAGGCGAAGGACGCCATTGCGTTCTGAGCTGACGAGACCGCTCGCCCTCATCGCCGCGATCGTTTCCCTTTCGCTGTACGCGTGCGGCGGCTCCGCGCCGCAGTCTTCATCAACCCCATCCACCGGCGCGGCCGCGCCCGCCTCCACGCCCGCGGCACACGGTCCGCGGCTCTACGTTTCGGACGAGACGGGAGGCAACGTCGTCGTCATCGATCCGGCGTCCGCGAGCGTGATCGAGCGAATCCCGGTCGGGAAGAGGCCGCGCGCCATCCGCCTGTCGCGCGACGGCAAGAGCCTGTTCATCGCGCTGTCAGGCTCTCCCATCGCCGGCCCAGGCGTCGACGAGTCCGCGCTGCCGCCTGCGGATCGCACCGCGGACGGCATCGGCGAGCTCGATCTGACGACACACAAGATGGTGCGGAAGTACCCGAGCGGTCAGGACCCCGAGGTCTTCGACATCTCGCCGGACGGCAAGACGCTGTACGTGTCCAACGAGGATGCGGCACAGATGTCCGTCCTCGATCTGGGCTCGGGCACGATTCGCACGCGCGTGCCGGTCGGCGAAGAGCCCGAGGGCGTCACGGTCAGCCCGAACGGCCGCGAGGTCTACGTGAGCTGCGAAGGCACGAGCGAGGTCGTCGTGATCGACACCGCGTCCGACAAGGTCCTCGCGCACATCAAGACGGGGCCGCGTCCGCGATCGATCGTGTTCACGGCCGACGGCGCCACGGCGTTCGTGACCAACGAGAACGCCGCCGCCGTCACCGTCATCGATGCCGCGGCGCACAAGGCGATCGGCTCGATCAAGATTCCGAAGCCGGAAGGGGCGCAGACCGCCGCCCGCCCGATGGGAACCGCGCTGTCGCCTGACGGCAAGCAGGTGTTCGTCTCCCTCGGCCGCGCGAGCGCCGTCGCAGTGATCGACGCGGCCGCGCACACGCTGCTTCGCACGATCGACAACGTCGGCGCACGCCCATGGGGCATCGCCGTCAGCGCCGATGGCCAGACGCTCTATACCGCGAACGGGCCCGGCGGCGAGGTTTCGATTGTGGATATCGCGGCCGGCAAGGTTGAGAAAAAAGTAGCGGCTGGTGGCAGTCCCTGGGGCGTGGTCCTAAGCCGCTGACGCTCCTCAGGCGGACCGCGCTCCCCGGATTGATCTCACGCGGCCCTTCAGAGCTTCGAATCCACTCGTGCTCTGGGTGAAATGTGCGAGATCGGATTCCGTGTGAATACGCCGCAGGGCGAACGGATCCATCGAGCCGCCGTTCAGCCCCGCTTCCGCTGTGACCGCAACGCGATACCCGGCGCGTGCGACTTCGTTGCGCACCTTCGCGTTGTAATCCCCGTTCGGGTAGCAGAAGGACGTCACCTCGCGGTCGAGCATCTCCGCGATACGTATCCGCGACTGCCGCAGCTCGCGCGCGAGCTGCTCGCCATCGACGTTCGGAAGAATCGGATGCGTCACGGTGTGGGAGCCAATCTCGATGCCGCCGGCGACCATTTCCCGCGCCTGGCTCCACGTGATTGGTTGACAGTCGGCGGGCGGAAGAGGCGGCAGCGCCACGCCGGCCTCGTTCGAAATCTTCGCGATCCGGCGCTCCCTTTGATCGTCGGGCATCCGTTTCAGTTCCGCGTTCATGCGGCGGGCGTCGAGGCCGAACGCCGATCCCTTGAGCTGCGCCTCGATGTAGCGGAGCTTGTCCGTCCACAACCAGTCCTTCCCGTCGATGAAATCGGTCGCTGCGAACAGCGTGGCCGGCGCGCCATGGCGTCGAAGAACCGGAAACGCAATCTCGTACGCATCGCGGTACCCGTCGTCGATCGTGATGACGGCCGGCGCGCAGGGCAGGGGTGCGCCCTCCGTGAGATGGCGCTCGACGGCTGACAACGGGACGATTGTGTAGTGGGCGCGCAGATACTCCAGCTGCTCGCCGAGCGAGACGGCGGACGTCATCCCGCTGCGAGGATGTTCGCTGAAGCGGTGATACGTCAGGATCAGGATTTTGCGGCGGCTCGCCCATCGAAGCGCATCGAACACGCCCGAGGCGTGCATCACGCGAAGGAGCGCCGGCTTCATCCCCATGCGCGTCAGTCGGTCGAGGGCTTCTCCACTTTGACGATGTAGTTCGTTCCGAGCATCCCGAGCGGCGAGCGCCCGAAATGATCGAACTTGTGGCTCAAGCCGAGCGAGAACGACTCCATGCGCTTCGAGGAGAATCCATACGTGCAGAATGAAAAATCGACCTTGCGGAAGCCGGCGCGCCGCAGCTGCCGATCCAGCTGCCATGGCAGGTAGTGCCGCTGGAAATACGCGCGCTCCGGCGTGCGCAGGCCGACGGCCGCGAGCGCACTCTTGACGACGCCTTTCACCTTCGGGACCGCGGTCTCGTACGCCATGAATGGCGAGACGATGTTCGGGACCGTCCCAATCAGGATCGCGCCGGGCTTCATCACGCGATACATCTCGCGGAACGCGCGATCGGGGTCCGAGAGATATTCGATCAGGCCCACGCCGATGATCGCGTCGAAGTCATTCGCATCGTACGGCAGGTTGTACACGTCGCCGACGGCGAACCGAACGCGGTCCGCGCATCCGGCCTCCTGGACCTTCTGCCGGGATCGCTCGATCATTTCGTCGGCGAAATCCAGCGCGTCCACCTCGCCGCCGCGTTCGACGAGATCCGGTATGAAATCGCCGGTCCCGCAGCCCGCGTCCAGGTACCGGCCGTGCTGCTTGGTAAAGAGATCGAGGACGTGTTGCTTGCGAATCAGGAAGTTGTAATTGGCAAACGTGATCTGCGGGACATACAGCGTGTTCCATTGTCCCGACACTTTGTTGTAGTGGGTCCTGACCAGGTCTTCCTGCCGCAGCTCATGCATAGTCACTCCGCGACTCAGGTGTGCAAATCGCCTGCCCATCCATTCATTCCGCACTGATGAGCTTCGATACTCGTCGTTTGACGGACGATCGCACGTACGTGTTATGCGCTGTTCGCACGCATCCGCGAGAGCGGTGTGAGTCGCGTGACATCATGTGTGCGTGCCGTTCGTGAAATGAGGGAAATCGATTGCCAGAGCACAGCGCTGGCGATGGGTCTCAGAAATCCGCTCTGACCCTCAACGCAAATGCGCGCGGCGGCGCGACCGCCGTCCCCGAGAAGAGCCCAGCGAAGTTGATCACGTCGAACCGGTTCGTCACGTTCCGCACGCCTGCCTGCACGTGAAGACCGCCGCTCCCCCACTTCATCAGCCGCATTCCCGCGGACACATCGATCGACCACGACGGGCGTACGCGACCTGTCTCGAAGTTCACGCGATCGACGATGCGGGCGCCGTATTGGTCGAGCGCCTCGGCGCGATCGCCTTCGAACTCGAACGGCAGGCCGCTGCCGAACGCGGCGTCGAACGCGACCCATGCGTCCGGCGCGACGTCCACGCTCAAACGCCCGCGCGTCGTGTGCCGCTGATCCTGCGAGATCGCGAACGTTCCCCCTGTCGCCGTGTCCGACACCTCGTCGCCGAGAAAGAGCCCTCCGGTGACCGGCAGCTCGCCCGTGCCGTGCATGTACGCGTAGCCGGCGAAGCCCGAAAGGCGCCTCCACCGCGGCACGGCAATCTTGACCTCCGCTCCTTTCACGTCCGCGCTGCGGAAGGCGATCGGAAAGCTGACGCCCGTGTTCAGCAGCAGGTCGTCGTCGGCGAAGTTGTCGACGGAGCGGACGAAGTAGCTCGCATCGACCCGCACCGCGCCCGAGAAGGCTTTGGACACGCCGGCATCGAAGAAGTTGCCGCGCGAGGGAGCGACGGGAAGCCGGGCGACGCCGCCGCCGAGCGCATCGGTCAGCGGCGAGCTCGCGAGCAGGAGGTTCTCGAACGCCGGCGTCTGGAAGACGCGGTCGTACGACGCGCGAATCACCAGATCCTCGCGGGGCCACGACCATGCGGCAGCAAGGCGTGGACTGAACGCACTCTCGTCGACAACGAGCCGATAATGATCCCATCGGAGGCCCGCGTTCAACGTCAGGTCCGCAAACCGCACAGAATCCTGCGCAAACAATGCCTGTTCGCGATCGGGACTCGCCGCATCGAATGCGAAAGTCTGCGCCACATCGTCGGAGAAGAACGCCGGATCGGCGATGCGGTAGGCGAAGCGTTCGCGGACATGCGCCGTGCTCGCGTCGGCCCCGATCTTCCACTCGTGCACGCCTCGCTGACCGGCGAGGGTGGCCTTCACGTACACCTCGCGGAATCCGCGGTCCTGGCCCGCCGCGATCGGCGTGGACGCCGCGTTCGACGAAAGGTCGGCACCGAGCCGCCGCATCATCCCGCGGACGTCCGCCAGCAGCCGCGATGTGAGCACACGCTGATACGAGAACTGGGCCATCGCTTCGCGGCTGCCGCGCGCCTGCCGCTGACCGGCCTCCTGCTGAATCAGCTCGTTCGGGACCAGAAAATCCGTGGTCCCGACGCGAACGATGACGCCGGCGCGATC
>JAICSD010000319.1 GCA_025937075.1 Vicinamibacteria bacterium
CTGTCGGAAAATCCGCGGCGTCGACGCCGATCTCCACCTGTTCCACCACGCGCATCTGGTGCGTGTGCTCGTACTCGATCTGGTCTTCTATCGTGATGACGTGTCGCGAGGCAGTGCGATTGATCTCGTCGACGAGCGCCGCCAGCGTCGTCGACTTGCCCGATCCCGTTGGACCGCCGACGAGGACCAGCCCGCGCGGCAACCTCGCGAGGGCTTCCACGCCGGGCGGAAGGTTGAGCGAGGCGAGACGCGGAATGCGCGATGGCAGGGCGCGCACGGCGGCCGCGGCGCGCCCGCGCTCGCGGTGCAGATTGATCCGGAATCGGCCGAGGCCGGATACGGCAAACGATCCGTCCCCGACCATCTGATGGCGGTAGGCCTTGCGCGCATGCGGCGGAAGCGCCGGGAGAATGGCCTCCTCGACGTCCACGCCGTCGACGGGGCCGTCGGCGAGGGGGCGCACGCGGCCGTCGACGCGGATCGACGGCGGCGCGCCCGGCACGAGGAGCAGATCGCTCCCGCCGGCGTCGACGAGGATCTGGAGCCACCGCTCGAGGGGACCGGTATCACCGGTGGCCGGCGAGGCCGCATCCGCGGTGGCGTGGAGCTCCGCGATCAGCTGATCGATCGCCTCATCGTCCACACGTCAACTCCCAATTCCCAATCGTCAATCCGGCTCCCGAGCCCCGGATCCCGAACCCCGATTCCCGCACCCGCGCCCCGCACCCCGCACCTTCACAATCGCCGGCGAAGCTCTCCTCTTCGGAGCTGACGATATAAATCCAGCGCCTCGCGGATGATCTTCACCGCGTCGGCAGGTCCGAGGAGATCTTCGACGACGACCTGCTTGTGCTCGAGGACCTTGTAGTCCTCGAAGAAGCGGCGAATCTCGCGAAGCTGATGCACCGGCAGCTGCGACTTGTCGGTGTAGTCGGCAAACGCCGGATCGCTCACGCTGACGGCGACGATCTTGTCGTCGAGCCCCTTCTCGTCCCGCATCCGCATGACGCCAATCGCGCGCGCCTGGACGAGCGTCAAGGGATATACCGGCTCCTGCCCCAGAACCAGCGCGTCGAGCGGATCGCCGTCGTCGCAGAACGTGCGCGGGATGAACCCGTAGTCCGCCGGATAGTGCACGGCGCTGTACAGGACGCGGTCGAGACGCAGCAACCCCGTCTCCTTGTCCAGCTCGTACTTGTTCTTGCTGCCTTTCGGAACCTCGATGACGACGGGAAACGCGCTTTCAACGAGCGCATCGTCGACATAGCTGTCGTGCCACGGATGCATCGAGGCCATTACTCGGCAGTCGTCACAGGTTCACTTCCATTTGATCCACGTAGCACCACGACCAATCTTCGCCCGGCTCGAACGACGTCACGATTGGGTGCTTCGTCGCGTGAAAGTGCGCGGTCGCGTGGCGGTTCGGCGACGAATCGCAGCATCCGACGTGCCCGCACGTGCGGCAGAGACGAAGGTGGACCCAGCGCCCGCCGATCTTCAGACAATCCTCGCAGCCCGTCGAGTGCGGCTCCACCGGCCGCACCTGGCTCACGTGCCTGCATTCCATGCCGCTAGCTTACTCCGGGCGTGCGGGCCGAAGTATCGGACCCGGAAATCCGCGCGATAGAGCCGCATCTCGAGGCGCGCATCCGACACGCCGATTTCCTGCAGCTCGCGGCCGCGATGGTAGAGTCCGGAGCCACAGCGTAGAGCAGGCCGATTTCGGCGTTCAAACGATCATTGGTCCAGCTTTCCAGCTCGAGCACGGCCTGCAGATCTTCCGGAGACGCGACGCGATCGAAGACACCGACCGTCGGGAAGCGGCTTGCAACGAGGCGGGCCGTATCGCGCCAGTTGATTCGCTGGCACGATGTTAGCTGCCGAGGGCGGCATGCGCCTCCTGTACGTGACCGCGATCGCCATCGCCGGAACCGCTCTCATCGCCAGCCCGATGATGCGCCCGCGCGCACAAACGGCCGACGTTGCGCTTCCGGCGAACACTGAGCACGCGCCCGGCGGTCAGGCGAACGGGGCGGTCAGGACGCCTTCGAACGGCGTTCAAATCGTGGATGAGCTGATTAGCGCCGTTACGGTGAAGGCACCGCCGCCGACTCGATCAGGGCAACGCCCGACGCCACCGCGCGCGATCTCGTCGCATCGTCGGTCACTCCTCGCCCGGGTGTTCCTGGGGAGCGGCGACCACAGACCTCGCCCGTTCCCACGCCCGGGCTCGTGAGTGCGCTCGAGCGCGGCACACGCTACCGCAGCTTGTCGATCACGTCCTTCACGCCCGCCGTTTCCTTTGCAAGCTGAACGGCGCGCTCGTGCTCGCGCGGCGAACGCACGCTGCCGCTCAACGTCACGACGCGATCTTTCGTCGTGACGTCTATCGAACGCGCCTGAACGAGATCGTCGAGCGCCATCTTCGATTTGATCTTCGCTGTCAGCGCGCCGTCCGACAGCGCGTCTTCGGCTCGGTTGGCCGCTTCGGCCGTCGTCTCGCCCACGCGCGCGCCAACCTCGCGTGCGCGGGAGGTATCCACCTGTCCTGACGTGCCGACCGCCGCTGGGTGGTCCACCGGATGCCTGCGGTCGCCGCCTGTCCACCAGCCGAGCAGGAACGCCGCAGCGCCGACGAGGATCACGAGAACCAGAACCGTTTTCAGCAGTGCGCGCAGCATGGAACCTCCGTCCTGGGGCTCTTCACTGCAGCTTCCGTACCTCCGGAAGACCAACGAAGTTGTGGCTTTCCCGTTCACCTGCGGTTCGTGCGAACATTTCGCCAATGACTGATGAGACGCCGATTGAGCGATACGTGCGGGCTGCCGCGCGCGCACAGGCAGAAGGAATCGACATTACCCCGGCGGCACTCGCCACCGCAGACGGCAGCGGACACCCCGCGGTTCGCATCGTTCTGATCCGTCACGTCGATGAGCGAGGGTTCGTCTTCCACACCAATTACAACAGCCGCAAGGCGGCCGACCTGCGGGAGAACCCGCACGCCGCGCTCTGCTTCTTCTGGCCGTCGCTCGAGGAGCAGATTCGCATCGAAGGCGCGACGGAGTGGATCAGCGGCGCGGAATCGGACGCCTATTTCGCCGGCCGTCCGCGGGGTAGCCAGATCGGCGCCTGGGCTTCCGATCAAAGCGCGGAACTGGCCTCAGAAGACGCTCTCCTGTCGCGCACGCACGAAATGGAACAGCGCTTCGAGGGTCAACCCGTACCGCGTCCGCCGCACTGGGGCGGCATCCGCGTCGTGCCGGAGAAGCTCGAGTTCTGGTACGGCCGTCCGAGTCGCCTCCATGACCGCGTGCTCTACGTGAGGAATGGCGCGCGCTGGCAGATGTCGCGTCTGTATCCCTGATCGAGAGCGGCCAGCGTCACCTCCGTAGCCAGGGCCGCAACACGGTGTAGTTCGGAATGCTCGTCGGCGAGCTCTTCTCCACTCGAAGCAGACGACGACGAAGGAGCGTCCGGATCCCGCGCTGGACGGCGCTCTTCGAAAGCCCCGTGTCCCCCGCCATACGCTGCAGGCTGACCGTGACCGATCGCGCGCGCACCGCGGCCGCGCGATGCCAGAGGTAGAGATAGACGAGGAAGGCCGAGGGCTGCCGATCGTGCCCCACCAGCTCGGGCAGCAGCGAGTCAACCAGATACGAGTCAAGACGCGTCGGCGGCGGCATCGCGACTGTGTGCGGCGGATCGTGTCCGCCCTGCCTTCCTAGCAGGCTACACACCGATCGCGCGCGTCAAGTTCGGCAATATTGGTTGTCGGTTGTCGGGATTGGGGGTTGAACGCTCTGTCAGACCCGGCTTGCCTCGTTCCCTGGCTTGCGACCGACGCCAATCAGACTGAGGCCTCGGCCGATCTTCATGGCTTCGATCCCCTTTGCGAGCGGCAGCAGCCACTCGAACGCGCGCATCTGCCGCGGATTGAGGTCGCGCCGTCCAAGCTGCTTGTTCACGTACCAGCCCGGCACGCCGAGGCGATTGAACTCCTTCAGCATGGCGACCTCGAACCCCGCGTGCTGCAGTTTCGTGCGCAGCTCCGCTGCGGTGTACCGGCGCTGATGGCCGAGCGCCTCGTCACACGGACCGTATAACGATGGATGCGCAGGCACCAGGATGATGGCGTGCCCTCCGGGCTCGAGGAGGTCGTAGTACGCGCGCAGCACCTGCTCGTCCGACGCGATGTGCTCCAGGACGTTCAGGCAGACGACCGTGTCGATGCCCTCGTCGCGAAGCGATTCGTACGCCGCAGAATCGGCCAGATCGAATTTCCGCGTGCTGACGTTCTCCAGGTGCCCGAGGCGCCATTCCAGCATCTCTACGTAAAGCGGATCGTTGTCGAGACAGATGAGCCGTTCGCGATCGAGGAGCAACTCCGTGAAGTTGCCGATTCCGCAGCCCGCCTCGAGCACCCGCGCGCCGAGAAACGGGTGGAACTGCCCGAGGATCCAGCGGTTGAGCCCCTTCGCGCGCCGCATGCTCTGCAGCACGTAGTAACCGTCGTGCGTCGTGAAGCGGTCGTCGATGAAGCGGTACTTGATGAGCGTCCAGACCGCGGAGACCGCATCCTTCCAGCCAATCTTCTTGCCTTCGGCGACGCTGCGGCCGTGATAGCTGATTGGGATCTCGTACACGCGGATGTTCCACTGCGCCAGGCGGGTCGTGAGCTCCGGCTCGATGCCGAACCGGTCACTCTTGAGCGGCGTCTGCCTGAGGACATCGCCCCTGACCGCCTTGTAGCAGGTTTCCATGTCGGTCAGGTTGATGTCGTTGAGCACGTTCGTCATCCACGTGAGCACGCGGTTGGCGACGGTGTGCCAATACAGGAGCACCTTCCGCTGCCCTGCTGACGCGAAGCGCGAGCCGAACACGGCGTCCGCCTTGCCCTCCAGAATCGGCGCGATGAGCGCGGGATAATCCTGCGGGTCGTATTCCAGATCCGAATCCTGGATCAGGGCGATGTCACCGCGCATCTCCGTAATGGCGCGCCGGATGGCCGCACCCTTGCCCATGTTCCGCGGTTGACGAATCACGCGGATGCGCGGATCGCTTGCCGCGAGGCCGTCCAGGATCTCCGCCGATCGGTCGCGGCTCCCGTCGTCGACGCACACGAGCTCCATCGGCAGTGCGACGGGGCTCGCGAGCACGCGGCCGACGATCGTGCGCAGCGTTCGTGCCTCGTTGTAGACGGGCATCAGCACGCTCAGCAAGCGCGGAGGCGTCAACGGCATGGGGCTGTGAAACCGGGAGAGATCCCTGTCGAGCGGTTCACGCGCGGGCGTCACCCGGGACGCGCGGCCAATCGGCAGCAGGAGGATGCACGGACAACAAAATAGCATGGCCCCGGACTTGCCGGCTCCTTCTTCACGCATTTGCAACACGTTGAAGGAGGAGCCTGACCATGCAGATCCTGCGTACGTTGCTCGTGGCGGCCGTTGCCGCCGCGCAGATCTCCCA
>JAICSD010000495.1 GCA_025937075.1 Vicinamibacteria bacterium
GGCAGGCCTGACGTTGTCTCCCGCGAGCACGGCCGCCCGAGAGCCGCGCACGATGTTCGCATCGGGAGGCTTCCGTTACACGATGCGGCCGCTGCCGCAGGGGCGCGTCGACGCGATTCGGCAAGCCGGCTTCACCTTCCCTGCGCATCTGCTGCAGCTCGAGTACTCCACAGGCTTCGGTTACGGCATCAACACCTTCGTGTCGAAGTCGATTCCGATCTTCTGGGGGGGCAATGTCAAGGTCGACCGCGGGTTCGCCGCCCACTACGACCAGAACGTCTTCCACACGATGAAGATCTTCGCGCTCGACGTTGGCGCGAGCATCTCCTCCTGGCGCAGCCTGAACGATCGAAATCATTTCGTCACGGCCTCGGTCTATCCCCTCCTGCGCTTCTTCGCAATTCGCACGAAGCCGGCCGACGTGTACTTCTCGTATTCGCTCGCCGGCCCGACCTACGTCTCGCGCGTCGTCATCGACGGCATGGATACGGGCAATCACTTCACCTTCCAGGACTTCATGGGCGCCGGCGTGTTCTTCGGCGCCCGCAGGACCATGACGGCGCAGGTGAAGATCAATCACTACTCGAACGGCAACATCTTCACGCACAACGCCGGATTGAAGGTACCGCTGACGTTCGGAATCGGATGGACGTTCTAGCGCCAACCGACGACCGACAACCGAACAACCCACTTCCTACGATGACCTTCTCCCGACGCCAGCTCCGCCTTCGGGTTCTGGAATCGCTGGAGCGCCGCACGAAGGGCTTCAAGGGACATGAGGGCGTCTGGCCCTTCCGCATCCCGCACGAACCGCTCGCGCTCGACGCGTTGATCGGGGACGCGCTCAGCGACGAGGATGGACGGATCGAGACACGGGATCTGCGATCGCGCACGGTCCTGCGCATGGAATGGACGGACAGCGGGCACGCGTGGGACGCGTGGACGATCGCGCTCCCCTCGGGGATTCTGATCTACTGCGACGATGACGGCGAAGAGGCGCGGGTGCTGGCGTCGGTCAGACGCGGAAACGCGATCGAGGCGGACGGATTCTTTCTCGAGCTCCTGGCGGAAACCCGCGGTCATGCGTTCGGGATCGAGATGACCGGCGTCGCGCCCGATCGGATCAGAACGTCCATCTCGGATCGCGATTTCCTGACGGACGTGTTCGTAGAGCTGTTCGAAGGAACGGAAGCGGAGGGCTACCTGCGAGGACACACGGCAAGCGCCGGAGGGGATTTTCGCGCGAACGTCGATGCGTGGCTCTCGCACGCACTTGCGACTCGTCCCGGCCCTCGCGCACCGAACCGACAGCCGCGCCGCCGCGAGCAGGAGCGGTTTGGCGGCTGACCGGGCATGCCGCACCTGACCGCGGCCCAGTGGGCGCTGGCCGTCGCCGGCGCGTTCTGCCTCGGCGTCGCCAAGGCCGGTCTGGCGGGGCTCAGCCTCCTGCAGGTCGCCATCTTCGCGGTGCTCTTCGGCGCGCGCGCGTCGACCGGCGTCGTCCTTCCCATGCTGATCGTCGGCGACGTGTGCGCCGTTCTCGCGTACCACCAGCACACGCGGTGGCAATACGTCAGGCGCATGCTGCCGCCCGCGTGCATCGGCGTTGTCATCGGCGCGCTGAGCATGGGTCAGATCAGCGATCGCATCTATCGGCCGCTGATTGGCTGGATCATTCTCGCCCTGGCCGGCCTGCAGTTCGTGCGCATGCTGCGGCCCCACTGGTTCGAGACGGTCCCGCATTCGCGGTCGTTCGTGTGGACGATCGGGCTGTTCGTCGGCATCACGACGATGATGGCGAATGCTGCGGGGCCGCCGTTTTCGATCTACTGCCTGGCGCTCTCGCTGCCCAAGATGGAAATCGTGGGGACGATCGCCTGGTTCTTCTTCATCATCAACTCGTACAAGGTCCCGTTCAGCTACGCGCTCGGCCTGATCGGCAAAGGGTCGCTGACGTTGAACGCGGTGCTGGTGCCGGCGGTGCTCGCAGGGGTGCTCGGAGGCCGATGGCTGGTCAGGCGGCTGCCCCAGCGTGTGTTCGATCTGCTGCTGCTTGGCTTCGCCGCCCTGGCAGCGCTGCGGTTGATTGGGGTGTTCTGAATCGCGGCGGCCCGATCCTCATCATCGAACGAGATGACGATCGTAACCGGCGCGGACCAGCTCGGTGTACGCGTCCCACACGTCGGGCGGAATCACCTGCGGAATCTGAAATCCTTTCTCGGGATACAGGCGCACGCGCTGCAGGTCGCCCACCATGATGCTGATGACGTCCTCCGCCGTCAGCGCGTCGTTCGAGTAGGCGGCCAGGTACTCGTCGAACGCCACGCGCGGCGACGTAACGATGACGTCCTTCTCGGGCCAGAGCTTGCGGAAGGTCGCGTAGCTCCGCCTCTCCATATACGGCTTCTGGACGACGAGGAACGTGTGTGGGTCGAGGCCGCGCGCTGTCAGCAGCCGCTTCGTGAAGAGCACGTTCTCACCGGTATTCGTCGACTGGTTCTCGATGAGGATGCGATCCGCCGGCACACCCATCCGCGTCGCCACTCGCGCGAACTGATCCGCCTCGGGCTCTTCCCATATGTGGCGCGTGATACCGCCAAGCCCGCCCGAGAAGATCAGCAGCGGCGCCCAATGTTCGAGAAACAAGCGCGCCCCGGTCTCGGCGACGCGCATGTCGTGGCTGCACAACACGAGAATCGCGTCCGCCTTCCGCAATGCGTGATGCAGCTGGTGATAGTGCCAGATCTTCTCTGCCAGTGCGCGCGTGCGTTGATTCATCGGCATCAGCGAATCCGGAACGGCTCCATCAGCTCGACGCGCGTGCCGTCCGGGTCGTACAGATTGAGCTGCCAC
>JAICSD010000380.1 GCA_025937075.1 Vicinamibacteria bacterium
CGTTTCGGCGCAAGCTGCTCGAGGTGCTGTTCGACGGGGAGCCGCAGGCGGATGCGCGGCTCGCGGCCGCCGCGCAATCGATGCACGCGCAGATTGCGGCCGAACGGCCGAAGCTGACGGTCCCGGCGGCGCCGGACGCGGCGCGCGGGCTCGCGCGCGGCTATCACAATGCCGCCCTGGGAGACATCGACGTCACCGTGGAGACCGACGCCGACACGTGGTTCGATTTCGGCGAGTGGAAGAGCAAGGTCGCGTCCCGGAAGAATCAGGACGGCACGACTTCGTTCGTCACCATCACCCCCGGCATGGACGGCCTGGAATTCGTCCTCCGCGGCGCCGATGATGCGCGCACGCTCATGTTCCGCGACGCGCAGCACGAGTACGTGTTCACGGCACGTTGAACGGCGACAACGGAGCAGACCCGAGGAGGAGTCAGATGGCGACGGCGGCGAAAATGCGGGCGGTCCTTGGAATCCCCGCCGGTCTGGCACGCGAGACGCCTTGTGAGATGGAGTCGGAGGTCAGGCCGACAGCCGGTCAGGTCCGCCTGCTAAGGCACCTGCCTGCGCCGCCTCGGCAAGATACTTCCGCGTTTCGAGCAGCGTCGACGAGACATGCGACGCGCCGGTATCGAGGATCGCCTGCGTATCGTCCGCGAGCTCCGCGGTCGCCCATCGTCCGACCGCGATGCGCAGATCGGGCAGAGCCGCTCGCAGCTTCTTGACGAGATACCGCGTCTTCGACGAAGGGCTCGGCGGCAGGTCCGCGATGCAGATCACCGCGTACTGGTGCTCCTGCACGTACGAGACGAGCTCCGACGTGAGCAGACGCGCGCTCGCAATTTCGAACGTCAGCGGCACGTCGCCGAGCAGCTGCGCGAGCATGCGAAGCGCGAGCTCGTCGGACGCGCCCCCGATTGGATAGCCGAACACCCGCACCGGCGCGCCGGACGGCGCTACGCGGTTCAGGCCTGCTCCTGACGCGAGCAGATCGAGCATCTCGCCTGTCGTATCGATCACCGCCGCTTCTTCTTCCGGCGAGAGATGTTCCTCGAGACGATCGCGCTCCGCGTAGTTCAGCGCCGGAACGAGCAGCGAATCGTAGACGGTCTCCGGTGGCTCCTCTTTGACGAAGCGCTCGACGAGATCCGCCGCGTCCGCCTGATCGCGCGCGAGCAGCCGCTGGTAGTAGCTGCGCTCGGCCGTCAGCGCCGGCACGTCCGACAGCAGCGTGCTCAGAAATCCAAGTCCAGGCACGTGCTTTCCGATGACGACAACGCAGACAGTGAGCGGCGTGGCCATGAGCAGCCCGAGCGGTCCCCAGAGCCAGGTCCAGAACGCCACCGCAATCAGCAGCGCCACCTGCGACACGCCCGCCGCGCCCGCATACAACACTGTCTCGAGCACGAGATTCGTGAACAGCTCGAGGAACGCGTAGAACGCGGCAACCTCCAGCGGACGCGTCCAGCCAGGAAGCGCGGCCAGCGCGAGGACGACCGGGCCGCTGGCGGCGGCAATGGGCCCGATGTAGGGAATGAAGCGCAGCGCGGCGCCCACCATGCCCCAGAAGAGCGCGTACGGCACGCCGAGCAGATACAGGCCCGCGATCGCGATGACACCGTAAATGAGGTTGACGAGCGTCTGCAGCAGCAGTTGACGGCTGACACGCGTGCCCGCTTCCTCTATCGCTCTCGTGGTCACCGCAAGCTGACCGTGGCCGAAGAGTCCAATGAGCCGATTGCGGAGATCCTCGCGCTCGATCAGCATGAAGAGCACGAGCGCGATCACGAACCCGGCGGTCCCCAGCGGCTCGACGATCGGCCCGAGCCATCCGATCGCGGAGTACCCCGCCACTTGATCGCTCGTCACGACCACCGGCTGCGTCGTCGTCCCCTTTGGCGGCGCGGCGCCCACGTCCCCCTTCAGCTCGTCGATCGTCCTTTCCAGCTTCCCCATCGACCCGCCCGACTGCAGGCCGCGGATGTCGCGCATCTTCGCGCGGATATTGCTGCGGTAGGTTGGCAGCGCGTCACCCATGCTGGACATTTCGCGATACACGCCGTAGCCCGCCAGGCCGAGGGAGGTGAACACCAGGATCACGACGGCAATGATCGCGGGAAGGCGCCCGATGCTCCGCTGCAGCCAGACGACCGGCGGGGTGAGGACGAAGGTGAGGAGAATCGCGAGGCAGACGGGGACGAGCACCGCCTGTGCCCAATACAGGACCGCGACGGTGAGCACGCAGCCGGCAAATGTGATCCAGCCGTTGAGCGATTTCGCAGACGGCATCCGGCCGGCCTACCGCAAACGGCGTACCGCGGTCGACAGGCTGCTGGTACTGACGCGTTTCAATGCCGGCTGATCGCTTCGCTCGCGTCAATGCCGAATGCCGAAGGTGCCGGGGGGAGTCCGATCGCGTCAGGTGCGTGATGCCGCTGGTCGCGAAGAACAGATCGATGTGATTTGGGACCATTCGACGAACGCATGGACACTGCGGCACGTCTAAAGACGTGCCCTACGCCTGCAGGACGAGGTGTGCGACGAGCCGTGGGACGAATCAGCGCACGCGTCGAATAGGCGGGCAACCGCGGTACGCGCCCGCACGAATTTCCTTGCAAATCTGTGTGATACGCGTGTACTAAGCCACAACAGTTCGTCTTTCGACCCTGAACGAGCGCGATCCAAGCTCAGGTGCTAACTGGGAGGTGCACCGTGAAACTCGCGAGTAGCGTTCGATGGGCGGTGGCCGCCATGGCCATCGGCCTGACCCTAATTGCTGCGACAGCATCCGCACAGGTCTTGTACGGATCGGTCGTCGGCACCTTGACGGATGCAACGGGCGCAGTTGTCCCGAACGCGACCGTCACCGTCACGAACTCGGCTAACGGATTGACGCGATCGGCGACGACCGATCAGGCCGGCTACTATTCCATTCCCAACCTGCAGGAGGGCGTCTACGAGCTCTCCGTCAGCGCGAGCGGCTTCAAACCCTACACACAGAAAGACGTCAACGTCTCGGTCAACCGCGTGACGCGCGTCGATGCCAAGATCGAGGTGGGGGCGGTCACCGAGGAGGTCAGCGTCGAGGCCAGCAGCGTCGCGCTGCAGACGTCGCGCGCGGACGTCAACACGAGTCTGGATACCACAGCGATGGAGAACCTGCCGCTGTCCGGGTATCGCAACTATCAGTCGCTCATCAATCTCGTTCCTGGCGCGACGCCAGCGCGATTTCAGAACGCCGTCACCGACACGCCCGGCCGCTCGCTCACGACCAATGTCAACGGCCAGGAGCGCGGCGCGAACAACACGCGCCTCGACGGCTCGGCCGACATCCTCGTGACGATGCCGCACCATGCGGTCTATGTGCCGCCCGTGGAAGCCGTTCAGGAAGTCAACATCGCCACCAACAACTTCGACGCCGAGCAGGGCATGACGGGCGGCGCTGCGGTGACGGTGATCACGAAGTCCGGGACGAACAACTTCCGCGGCACTGGCTTCACCATGTTCGACAACAGCGCGATGCGCGCGTTCACCTGGGACGAAAATCGCTCCGGTCTGCCGGAAAAGCCGGACAGCAAGCGAAGCATCACCGGAGCAAACCTTGGCGGGCCGATCAAGAGGAACAAACTGTTCTTCTTCGCGAACTGGGAAGGCACCTTCGAGCGCGTCAGCTTTACGAATCGGTATTCCGTCCCGACTGCCGATCTCCGTCAGGGTGACTTCAGCCACTTTCTCGGGGCTCCGATCCTGAGCGCGGCGGGTCAGCCCATTCTCATCCCGACGACCGAGGGGGGGCTTACAGCGCTTCGCGAAGGGATGATCTTCGATCCGTTCACTGGCAGCCGTGATGGAACGGGCCGCTCCGTCTTCTCGAGCAACGGACAGGTCAACGTCATCCCGCAGGCCCGCTTCAACACCCCGATGATGAAGATGCTGGCGCTGGTGCCTCTTCCAAATGAGCCCGGCGACAATGACAACTATGTCAATACCGGCATTCAGCCGCTGAACCGGAACAACATCGACACGAAGGTCAACTGGAACCGCAACGAGCGCCACCAGCTCTGGTTCAAGTACAGCGCCATGACCGCGCTGGTCAGCGGCGAATTCGGCCTCGGCGCTGCCGGAGGGGAATGCTTGTGCGGCGGCGGTCTCGGCGATGGACACACCCTCGTGCAGATCGCGGGCATCGGGCAGACGTATACCGTGTCGCCCACGTTTCTCATCGACGGCGTGTTCGGCTGGACACGCTTCGGCCAGGACGTGCATCCGCCGGACCTCGGGACGAACTTCGGTCTGGACGTCCTGGGGATTCCGGGGACCAACGGTCCTGATCCGCGCGAGAGCGGCATGCCACCGTTGTATATATCCGGCTATTCGGACCTTGGAAACGACGAGGGCTGGAATCCGCTGTTTCGGAACGACCAGTCGTTCACAGGGAACGCGAATGCGAGCTGGATGAAGGGCAAGCACGACATCCGGTTCGGCTTCGACTGGGTCCATCACCTGATGAATCACTGGCAGCCGGAACTGGGCGAAGGTCCTCGCGGCGCCTTCCATTTCGATCCAGGCGTGACCGCGCTGAACCCCGATGAGCTCGACGCGTCTGTCGGTTTCGCCGGCGACACGCCGTCGTTCGAGAACGACTGGAATGGCATGGCCGCGTTC
>JAICSD010000271.1 GCA_025937075.1 Vicinamibacteria bacterium
CGCCGATCCCGCGGGCGCGCTCCGTATCCGACAGCGCAGCCACGATACCCGCCCCGAACGCGTCCGCGGTCGGCTCGGTCAGCACGGCGACGTCGTCGTCCAGCACCTGCGTGTGCGTCAGCAACCGGGTCGCAACGATCGGTTTGCCGGCCTGCAGGTACTGATAGATCTTCAACGGCGTGTTCGTGCCGAGGCTGCGGGGGGACACGAGGACGTCGGCGGCATCGAGAAACGACGGGATTTCTTCGGCAGGACGCTGGCCCGCGAAGATCAGGGCGTCGGAGATGCCGAGCGCCGCAGCCGTTCGGCGCGCCTCCTCGATCTGTTCCGGCCGTCCGCCCGCGAGTACAAGCCGAGCGTCCGGCGCCTCTCGCCGCACGGCCCGCATCGACGCAAAGAGCAAATCGAGCCCCTGATAGGCCTCGAAGGTGCCCGTATACAGGACGAGCGGAGTGTGGGCGCCCAGATTCAGCTGCGCGCGGACGTCGGCGCCGGATCCAGCCGTCGCCGTGTCGGCTGCCCCTGGCGCGTTCTCGATCAGCACGGTCGGCACAGCCGCATCGATGTGACGGACGACCTCCTCGAGCTGCGGACAGATCACGATGACGACGCGCGAACGCCGGACGACGAACCGCTCGAGACGGGTGAAGATCGAAGTGAGAACTCGCGACCGGCTGTAAGCAAAGTTCTGGAGCTGCTGCGGCAGGCTCGAGTGCATGTCGTAGAGATGCGGCACCCCGAGCACGGCCGCGACGAGCACCCCGAACCAGCTGCCCTCTTCGTGCGAGTGGACGGCATCGTACCGCCCGGTCATCGCGCGCCGAACGGTCGACAACGCGACGAAGGCGTCCAACGGGAGCTTGCGCCAGGACGGGCCGATTCCGATGTCGCGCACGAACGGCGGCCTCATGGACCGGAAGACCCGCAGCCCGCCGATCGACACGTCGCGCCCGAACGGATAGGTGACCAGGTCGATGGTATGGCCCAGCTCGGTCAGCGCGCGGATGCGGTGATACTCGCTGAAGGGCGTGCCCCGGGGCTCGAAGAAGGGCTCCGGCGCAATCATCAGGATATGCATTCAGGGTAAACGGCTCATTTTACCAGCCGGAACGCCGCCGCGGAGCGCTTATCATAGAGGCCATCGCGTGCCTGAAGTTTCCCGCGCACAAGAGGATTTGTTCGCGTCCGGCCGTTCTGCGCGTCAGAAGTTCGCGGCCCATGTCGTCGGGCGGGACGGATGGGGTGCGCTGCTGAAGTACGAGTTCGTCCAGCAGGCGTCCCAGAACGTGGCCGGCGCGGTCGGGTTCGCGCTCCGCAAGGTCATGTATCCGTGGTTGCTTGGCGCGTGCGGCCGCAATGTCGTGTTCGGTCAGAACGTCGTGCTGCGGCATCCGCACAAGATCCGGATTGGCGACAACGTCGCCATCGACGACAACTGCCTGATCGACGCGAAAGGGGAGTCGAACGCCGGGATCACGATCGGCTCCGGCGTGTTCATCGGACGCAATTCGATCCTGTCGTGCAAGAACGGAGATATCAGCATCGGCGACGCGGCCAACATCGGATTCAACTGCGAGGTCTTCTCCGCAAGCCAGGTCGCGATCGGCGCCGCGACGCTGCTCGCCGCGTATTGTTACGTGATCGGCGGCGATCACGACGTCAGCGATCCGGCGGCCCCGGTGCTGGAGCAGGGGAGACGGTCTGCCGGGGTGACGATTGGGAGCGGCGCGTGGCTCGGCGCGGGCGCGAAGATCCTCGACGGCGTCGTGCTTGGCGACGGGGCGATCGTGGGCGCCGGCGCTGTGGTCCGTGAAGCGGTGCCCGCCGGCGCAATCGCCGCCGGCGTGCCGGCGCGGATCGTTGGCCAGCGGGGCGTCGCGCGGTAATGGCGGAGCGTCCGTTGCGGATCCTGCAGGTCTGCGACCACCTGGGCTGGGAAGGGTCGCGGATGCACGGCGTCAAGCGGCTCTTTGCGTGGATGATTCCGCGGTTCGACCGCTCACGCTATGAGGTCTCGCTCGTCAGCCTCCGCAAACGCGATCTCTCGGAAGAGACGCTGGACGCGCTCGGCATCGACATTCAGTACCTGCACAAATCGAAGTTCGATCCGGCCACGCTGACCGCGCTGCTCAAGATCATCGACCGCAAGCAGATCGACGTTCTGCACCTGCACGGCTATGGCGCGACGACGTTCGGGCGGCTGGCGGGGAAGATGCGCGGGCTGCCGACAATCCTGCACGAGCACGCGAACCTGACCGACACGCCGTGGTTTCAGAAAGTTGCGGATCGTCTGCTCGCGCCGTCCACCGATCTCGCGATCGCGGTGTCGAAGAGCACCGCGGAGTTCGTCATCCGCGCGCGGCAGATGCCGCCCGAGCGGGTCAAGGTCGTGTATCTCGGCGTGCCGCTCGAGGAGTTCAGCCGTCCTCGTTCGGAGGAAGACATACGCTCCGCGCGGACGGAACTCGGCGTGCGGCCGGGCGAGACCGTCGTCGGCACCGTGACGCGGCTGCACGATTCCAAGGGCAACAACTACCTGATCGATGCGGCCCGCGAGGTGCTGAACCAGCGGCCGAACGCGCGCTTCTTCGTGTTTGGCGAAGGGCCGCTCCGCCCCGAACTCGAGGCGCAGGCGCGGGCGCTCGGGCTGGGCGACCGGTTCGTATTCGGCGGCTTCACCAAGGACGTGGCGCGGACCGTCTCCGCGTTCGACATGAGCGTGTTCCCATCGCTCTGGGAAGGGACGCCGCTCACCGTCTTCGAAGCGCTCGCGATGGGGAAGCCTATCGTGGCAACGGATGCGGACGGACTCGTCGACGTGCTGACGGCCGAACAGGACGCGGTGATCGTCCCGAAGCGTGACGCGGCGGCGCTCGCCGCCGGAATCGTGCGGCTGATCGACAGCGAGCCGGATCGCGTTCGGCTCTCGGCCGCGGCGCGGCAGACGGGGCAGCACTACGACATCGCGGCGTTCGTGCGCAAGATGGAGCGTCTCTACGATCTGCTGCACGAGGTGTCGCGAAAGACGAAGCGACAGGGAGTGCTGCGGGCCGACCTCTCGTTTCTGACGGAGGGGGCGCGCGCGTGATGCCGTCGACGGGCGCCCCCGCCGGCGTCACGCCGATGTCGCTCAGGCCGGGGCTGCTCCTGGCGACGGTGTTCCTGTGCGTCTACGGCGGCCTCGCGCTCACGGTCGATTTCCCGAAAGCCGCGTTCGGGTTTCAGAGCGACGAAGCGACGTATTACATGATGGGGTACAGCCTTGCCGAGGACGGCGACCTCGCGTATCGCAAGGAGGATCTCGTCCGCGTCTGGCGCGAATTTCCCGGCGGCCCTGCCGGCGTGTTCCTGAAGAAGGGCCACACGCTGAAGGGCGGTCCGGACCCCGATCCCTCGCGGTACTTCTACGGCAAGTCCTTCATCTATCCGCTTGCCGCGGCGCCATTCGTGAAGCTGTTCGGCACGAACGGCTTTCTCGTGCTGCACGCGCTGCTGGTGTCGATCGTGCTGCTGTGCAGCTACCTGTTCCTGCACGCGCGAGCGCGGGCCGCGACCTCCGCGCTTCTCGCCGGCGCGTTCGTCATGGCCAGCGTGGTTCCGGTGTACTTCGTCTGGATCATGCCGGAGGTCTTCAACTTCTCGCTGGCGCTGCTCGCCTTCTTCTGCTGGCTGTACAAAGAAGTCGCAGACCCTGCGCGATCGCCGCGCGGCACCGCGTGGCTGTTCACGCGGCGCAGCGATCTCGTCTGTGCCGCGCTTCTCGGAATCGATACGTTCTCGAAACCGACCAACGCCCTGCTCTTTGCCGCGCCGGTGCTCTGGTGGCTGTTGCGGGCGATTCGCCGGCGAACGAGCGTCAGCGATCATCAGCCTTCAAGGCCTGGCCGCCGGGTCGTGACCCGCACGCTCATCCCGTCGCTGCTCGTGTTCATCGTCTTCGCCGGCGGCCTGTTCGCCGTGAACATGGCCGTCAGCGGCGAGTGGAACTACCAGGGCGGCGAGCGGAACACGTACTACTTCGAGTTCCCGTTCCAGAACGCCGTGCCGCAGCACGATCTCGGGCTCACGAAGTCGCGCGAAGGCGTGATGGGCAACATCATCTTCAATCCGCGGACGTTTGCCTCCAACCTCGCGCACAACCTCGAGTACTTCTTCATCGGCCGATACACAGGTCTTCTCGGCTACTTCTTCCCCGCAGTGTTCGCGATCGTCGCGTTCTTCGCGGCGCCCCGGCGGCGCCCCGGGTGGCAGTGGCTGGTGCTCGCGGCCGGACTGCTGCAGGGCATCATCTTCATCGTCGCGACCCCCTATACCTGGCACGGCGGAGGCGTCGGCAATCGATACTTCTTCAGCGGCTACGGCGTGATGCTGTTCGTGCTGCCGCCGATCGAATCCCTGGCGGCGGCGCTGACGCCATGGATCGCCGGCGGCGTGTTCGTCTCGGCCATGGTGCTCAATCCGTTCGTCGCGTCGTTTCGTCCGGCGGACAACGCCAAGAGCGGCCTGCTTCGGCTGCTGCCCGTGGAGCTGACGCTCGTCAACGACCTGCCGGTCAACACGGATCCGGACCACGCCCGCCTCTGGTTCGGCGACAACCCGGGCAAGGGCGATCCGGGCTTCCTCGTGTACTTCCTCGACGACAACGCTTACGGCAGGGAAGCGGACAAGAGCTTCTGGACACGCGGCGATTCGAAGGCGGAGTTCATCATCAAGACGGATCGCCCGATGCGCCGCGCCATCTTTACGCTGACGTCCGGTCCGAAGTCGGCGGATGTCACCGTCGCCGTCGGCGGCCGCTCGGAGCGTGTGCACCTGGATCCCGGCCAGACGCGACAGGTGGCACTCGCGATGCCGCCGGGCACGCCGTTCGAAAAGGAAGTGCAGGCGCTCGTGTGGCTCGCATCGGTCTCGTGCGACAGCGGCTTCACGCCCATTTTCTACGACCCGCAGTCGAGCGATTCCAGGTATCTCGGCGTGCGGGTGCATCCAGAGCTCGAGCTGCGCCCGCAATGAGGATTGCCGTCGTCACCTCGAGTCCGCCGATGGCCGAAGGCGGCCATCTCGTGATCGCGCGCGAGCTGACGCGCGCGCTGCAGGAGGCCGGACACCAGGCGCACGTCATCGTGACGCCGCAGAATCCGTTCGGGCAGCAGGCGTCCGCGTACGTCGCGACGTGGCTGACCAACGTCCGATCGACGGAAGGGCAGCCAATCGATCAGGTGATCAGCTTGCGGTATCCGAGCTACGCCGTGCGGCATCCGCGGCACGTCTGCTGGCTCAACCACACGATGCGGGAGTACTACGATCTCTGGGATCGTTTCAGCGCGACGCTGTCGCCGCAGGGACGGCTGAAGGAGCGCGCGCGGCGCGCCGCCATCCATGCGACGGACCGGTACCTGCTCACGCACAACGTCAACAGGCTGTTCTTCCAGTCGAACACGATTCGCGAGCGCTACACCATGTGGCGGTCGCTCGAGGCCAGCGTCCTGTATCCGCCCGCGCCGCAGCGCGCGTACCGGTGCGACGGATACGGCGCGGATTTCTTCCTCGTCTCGCGGTTGACGGCGCTCAAACGCGCTGACCTCCTGATTCGCGCGCTCGCCATGCCGGACGGTGCGGGCTTGACGTGCGCGATTGCCGGCGGCGGGGACGAGTCCAGTTCGTTGAAAGTGCTTGCGCGCGACGCCGGCGTCGCCTCGCGCGTCACGTTTCTTGGCCGGATCGATGAGGACGAGCTGCTGCGGCGGCTGTCCACGTGCCGCGCCGTCGTGTTTCCGCCACTGCAGGAAGATTACGGGTTCGTGACCGTCGAAGCCTTTGCGTCCCGGAAGGCCGTCGTCACGTGCCGCGACTCCGGCGGGCCGGCGGAGCTCGTCCAGGATGCCGTGACCGGCCTCATCGTCGATCCCACGCCTCAGGCGCTTGCCCGCGCTCTTCGCCGGCTGGCGGACGACCGCGCGTTCGCGGAGCGGCTCGGTGCGGCTGCTGAAAGCCGCGGCGCGCAGTTCACCTGGCAGGGTGCAGTGCAACAACTGGCGAATTGGTAAATTGGTGGATTGGTTATGCCCTACGCAAGCGAGCTGGAAACCCGCATCGCCCGGAAAGTCACGCGCGCGATCACCGAACACAACCTGATCGAGGACGGCGACCGGGTCATGGTCGGCCTCTCGGGCGGCAAGGACAGCTGGGCGCTGATGCAGGTGCTCGATGTGCTCCGCCGC
>JAICSD010000270.1 GCA_025937075.1 Vicinamibacteria bacterium
CGCGGATCGCTGATCGCCCGGCAGGCCTCCTCGCCCAGGCTTCGGCGGCCCTGCCTCTTTGAGCCATCTCGCCTACGCTTCAATCAGGTCGATGCCGAGATGCGAGACTCTCGGCTTGTCTTTGATGCGTCCCACCGCGTAGGGCTGGCGACGGAATGACGACTCTGCACTGTTCTCGCATGAATCCGCCTCAAAACTCGAAATCGATCGAGAACTGGATCTGGCGGGCCATGCCGGCCTCTATCGGGCGGCCAAATGCGCGCTGCGGCGAGAGGAGCTCATGACCCGGCACACGTCGGCGGCAGCACATGAACGAACGCCGAGAGCATCAGACGGAGGGCGAGTGTCCTACGCGTGGATCGGCTGGCCCTGTTGAGCTTCGTGTGATATTGCTGGGGGCAACCCCAGAGCACCGATGAGCCCATTCATGATTCCGCGTATCGCGGTGAAGGCACTGGCGCGCCACAAGATGCGTAGTGCGCTGACCATGCTCGGTGTCGTGGTCGGGGTCAGCGCCGTCATCTGCACGATAGCCATCGGCGACGGCGCGGCCTCGAAGGTACGAGAAGCGATCACCAGCATCGGGGCGAACATGATTTGGATCGAGGCGGGTGGCGTCAACAAGAACGGCGTCCGAACCGGGTCCTACGGCACCAAATCGCTGACGCTCGGAGACGCGAAGGCGATCGAGCAGCAGATTCCGTCGGTGACGAACGTCTCGCCGAATGTCGATACCCGCGTCCAGCTGATTTACGGCAATCAGAACTGGAGTTCGACGGTGCGCGGGGTCTCGCCCGAGTATCTGGCGGTCAAAAGCTGGCCGGTGGTCAGCGGCGAGATGTTCACGACGCGCGAGATCGGCGCGGCGGCGAACGTCTGTGTTCTCGGCCGCACCGTCGTGGAGCAACTGTTCGGCGACGAGGATCCGGTGGGACGCACTATCCGCGTCAAGGACCAGACGTGCAGCGTGATTGGCGTCCTGGGCCCGAAGGGACAGTCCGCGACCGGGCAGGATCAGGACGACACCTTCATGATGCCGTACACGACCGTGATGAAGAAGATCATGGGCCAATACTGGCTGGACGACATCATGATGTCCGCCGTGTCGGCGGAGGCCGCGCCGGGCGCTGAGGAGGCCATCGCGGAGTTGTTACGGGAGCGCCATCACATCCGGCCCGACGCGCAGGATGATTTCAACATCCGGCACCCCACGGAAATCGCCGAGGCCGTGGCCCAGTCCGCCCAGACCATGGAAGTGCTCCTCGCCAGCGTCGCCTCCGTGTCGCTGCTCGTCGGCGGCGTCGGCGTCATGAACATCATGCTGGTCTCGGTGACGGAACGCACGCGCGAGATCGGCCTGCGGTTGGCCGTCGGCGCGCGCGCCCGCGACGTGCTGCGGCAGTTTCTCGTCGAAGCCGTCCTGCTCGGCCTCGTCGGCGGCGGCATTGGCGTGGGCCTCGGGCTGCTCGGCAGCCATTTCATCGCGACGACTCTGGCGTGGCCGGCACGCGTGTCGGAAAAGGCGATTGTGCTCGCGTTCGCGTTCTCTGCCGGCGTCGGTCTGTTCTTCGGCTATTACCCGGCGCGCCGCGCTGCGAGGCTCGATCCCATCGACGCGCTTCGATCCGAATAGCTCCACCACGCGGCAGCCGGCCATCTTGACGCGCCTGGCGCATGTCGCCCTGCCTCTTTGAGCCATCTCGCCGTAGCGCGCTTGAATTCACCGCGCGAAGGCGGATGGCGCGCCCGGCAGGACTCGAACCTGCGACCCTCGGCTTAGAAGGCCGATGCTCTATCCACCTGAGCTACGGGCGCGTGCCTTGATTCTAGCAATCACCGGCCTATCAATTTCTGCAGATGCTCCGGATACCGCGCGCCGTGGACCTCGATGTCGGCGGCCGCCCGATCGATCTCCTCCAGGTCTGCAGGCGTGAGCTGAATCGTCGCGGCTCCCAGATTCTCCGTGAGCCGATGTGCCTTCGTCGTGCCGGGAATCGGAACGATCCACGGCCGTTGTGCGAGAAGCCACGCCAGAGCGATCTGGGCGGGCGTCGCCTGCTTCCGCTCGGCGAACGCCGCCAGCCATCCGACGAACGCCAGGTTCGCCTTGCGGTTCTCCTGCGAGAAGCGCGGCAGGTTGTTGCGAAAGTCCCGCGGGTCGAACGTCGTCTTGTCGTCGATCGTGCCGGTCAGATAGCCGCGGCCGAGCGGGCTGAACGGCACGAACCCGATGTGCATCTCCTCCAGCGCAGGCAGAAGCTCTCGCTCGGGCTCTCTCCACCACAGCGAATACTCGCTCTGAAGCGCGGTCACGGGCTGCACCGCATGCGCCCGCCGGATGGTGGCGATGCTCGCTTCCGAAAGACCGAAGTGTCGGACCTTTCCTTCGTGAATGAGATCTTTCACCGTGCCTGCCACGTCTTCAATCGGCACCTCCGGGTCGACCCGATGCTGATACAGCAGATCGATGCGGTCCGTCCTCAGCCGCCGGAGCGACGCTTCCGCGACGTCCCGGATGTGCGCCGGCCGGCTGTCTAGCCCGAACGGTTTTCCCGGCTCGAACGTGAACCCGAACTTCGTCGCGATGACGACACGATCGCGTACCGGCGCGAGCGCTTCGCCGACGAGTTCCTCGTTGATGAACGGGCCGTACGACTCGGCCGTATCGAAGAACGTGATCCCCTCGTCCACGGCCGCGCGGAGAATCGAGATGCCTTCGTCACGGCTGACTCCCGGGCCCATCGCATAGTTGAGGCCCATGCAGCCGAAGCCGATGGCCGAGACGTCCAATCCGCTCCCGAGTGTTCGTTTCTGCATATGCGTTCGATGTTAGAAAGGCGATGTTTGATGTGGATCGTTTGTCGTCCATCGTCCATCAGGACCGACGATCCTGAAAGGCGCCTCCGGCCGGCTTGTTTGCCGCGCGAATCTGCGCGACGAAGCTGTTGGCCGACTTGACGAGCGCGTCCATGACCGTCGACGCGTGCGCGGCGGGCGAGCCGCCGGCCATTCCGCCTTCGTGCAGGAGCGGCACCTGCACGCCGACAGCACCCTTCAAATACGGAAACGTCGCGTCGGCCTGCGTCACGAGTGACGCGTCGTATCGCGATACGCACGTGCCATCCGGGAGTCTGCTCGTGACGACGCTAAGCAGGACGTAAGTGTCTTCGTTGCCGAACGGCTCGGTCTTGAAGCCGGCATCCGACAGGATGCGCGCGATGGACGATTTGATCTTCTGGCGATCGAGCCCGCAGGCCGTGCCCGGCGCGCTCAGATCGTCCACGACCGTGCCGATCGTGGTCAAGCCGCGCAGCTCTGACCCGGGAGGCAGAAGGAGCGGCCGCGCAGACGACGGCACGGCATCGGGAACGCCGCGCGACGCTGAGGCGGATGCCGGTGGCGCGCCCGAGGACGGCGCTGCGCCCGACAAAATGTCACGTTCGCGCGCACCCGGCGGCTCGTACGTGAGCCGCACTTCGTCTCCTTCCCGCCCCCGCTCGAGAAACCGGATGTCCACCTGCAGCCGCGTGGGATCGGCCGACGGGGTGTACCTGTAACGCAGCTGTCGGCCGGTTTCGACGTCGTAGATCACGACGAGGGTTGGCCCCTCCCACCGTGCGGTCGAGGGCAGCGCCACGGTGCCGATCGTCAGCTCTTGCAGCTGCCCGTCGGGACGGAATGTGCGCACGCGCCCCTGATCGTCGGCGATCGTGACGGTGCTGTTCTCCCGGACGATCGTGAGCCGTGACGGCGGCGTCCGCGCTTCTTCGGTGAGCTGCTGCAAACGCGTGCCGTCGTCGGCGCTCTCGCGCGAGATCGCTGGCACCCCCGCGGCGCCGGAACCGCCGCCGCGACGGCTGCGGCCGCCGGATCGTCCGCCCCCCTCGGTCTCGGAACCCTGTGGGCGCGCCCAATCGGCGCTGAACCCGATTTCTTGCGGACGCTGCGTGAGCGCCGGATTCAACACCCAGGCACCCGCGATGGTCGGGGCTGCGGCTTGAGCGATCGGCTCGGCGTGAATGAGCGAGGTCGCGGCGAGGGCGGCGAAGAACGGGACCGCGTGGACGAGCCGAAGGGGCATACGGACTCCTGTTCGCACGGTAGCACACCGACGCGAACGGAGGGAGCCGGCGAAGCGGCGAGCGAGTGAGCGTGCAGGGTGGAGCGGCGGGGCAAAGCCCCCCGGACTAGTACTCGAACACCCCCATGAACCCGAAGTCCATGTGCAGCTGCTGGTGGCAGTGGAAGAGCGTCAGCCCAGGATTGTTCGCCACGAAGTCGACGTCCACTTCCTGGTACCCGCCAACCATGACGACGTCCTTCATCACGCCCGACGTCTTCCTGCCCGCGACGCTCGTCAGTTCGAACGTATGGCGATGCAGGTGAATCGGATGGATGTCGTCGCTCGCGTTGCGCATGTGCAACCGATAGCGGCGGCCCTGCTGCAGCCGCGCGAGGCGTGTGGGCTCGTCCATCGAAAACGCCTTGCCGTTGATGGTCCACTGATTGAACCCGTCGGCCGCGGCATTGTTCTTCGCGAACGTCAGCGTGATCGTTTCGTCGGGCCGCGCCGCCTCGGCGCTCGCGCCGAAACGCGTGTAGTCCCAGTGAAACGGCTTCGGAGCCGTCCAGAGTGCCTTTCCTTTGTGGCCGGCGTACTCGACGGCGACTCCCATCCCGTGTTTGCGGTCGTCGTCCGACGTGTCGCCGAGGATCCACACACCCGGATTGCGCATCTGGACGATCGCGGACACGCGCTCCGCGGTCCCAATCCACAGCACGGGAACGTCCAATGGCGTCGGTACAGGATTGCCGTCGAGCGCGACGACGCGGAAGGTGTGGCCGGGGAGCGCGAGACTGCGGATCTCGGTCGCGCTGCCGTTCAGCACATGCAGCAGCACGCGTTCGCCGCTCTTGACGCGGATTGGATCGCCATGGCCGAGCATGCGCCCGTTGATCGAGAAGAGGTCGTATCCGACTTCGTAGCCGTGGGCCTTCCCCGACGCGAGCGACGCCTTCATCGACGACTCGCCGGCGTCCTCGAGACCTTTGACCTTCGCGGCCGGGGCGAGGAAATTCATCGCCATGTCGCCGCCGCGGCTCAACGCCGGGCTGAACTCCTTCAACACCAGGAACACTTCGCGGTCGTAATCGCCCGCGTGCTGCTTCGGCTCGATGTAGACCGGACCGACCTGGCCGCCGTACTGTCCCTTCGCCAGATCGGCGCCCGCGTGCACGTGCGTGTGATAGAAGCGGAACCCGGAAGGGCCCGGTGTGAAGGTGATTCGCCGGCTGCCGTGCGGCGGAATGAACGGGCTGCCTTCTTCCGCCGCGCCGTCGACATCAGCGGGCACTGCCTGACCGTGCCAATGCAACTGTTCCGGCGTGTCGGTGTCGTTGCGGATGTCGATCGTCACCGGAGTGCCCTCGTGAAAACGCAGCAGTTCACCGGGGAACTGCCCGTTGTAGAGGGTCGTCGACACGATCTTGTCAGGGCCAAGTTCGACCAGTCCCGTCGCGATCCGGATCGTGTAGTCAGCACGTGTCTGGTTCTGCTGTTCACGTCCGGAGAGCGGCATCGCACTCGTGCGTTGCGGCGCCGCCGCCGGCGCGAGTGTCGACAGGAGTCCGAGCTTCAACAATTCACGACGATCGAGCGCCATTCGTACAGTATGCCCTGTGCCGACGCGTCCCGAACGCTGCAGCACATGCACGTGCTGCGCAGGACTGAATCGGTGGCGCCGTTACTTCACACGTTGCCGCGCTTGGCGGTTCGACCGCCGGCGGCCGGCGCTGCCGTTCCGGCGGTTGGAGGGTTCCTGCTCGCCTCGGGTGATTGGCCAATCGCGCCCGCAGGTACGGCAGCACCACGCGAGACGGACAGTGCCCGCTGTAATGGTGGTCTCAGCCGCGACACCTCCAACCGCGCCGCACAGCTTGCAGCAGGCCGGAACGCGGAACCGGACGGGCGTCGTCGGCACGCACATATCTGTGCATTTCGTGTTCCGGAACGCCTGTTGCTAGAAGAGCCCGTCCCGCCCCGATAGCCTGTGGTCGCAGCCCCTCTGACTCGATCCAAGGCGTGGCTATTGGGTCCGGAGCGCCTTCATCGGCGACAATCCCGCCGCACGGCCCGCAGGAATGACGGCGGCAAAGAACGCGCACATCGCGAGTGATCCAGCCGCGATTGCCAGCGCAGACGGATCCCAGAACGACACGCCGTACAGTTGCGCGGAGATCGCGCGGCCCGCGAGGATCGCGAGCGGAATCCCCAGCAGGAGGCCGACCGCCACACGCGTAAAGGCGC
>JAICSD010000387.1 GCA_025937075.1 Vicinamibacteria bacterium
ATCCCGGAGCACCGCCGCCACGGCCACGCGGTGCGCGCAGTACGGGCGATGACGCGTTACATGTGGGAGAGCGGCCGCTCGCCCGTGTGGGGCGCGGCCATCGGCAACGTGCCGTCGCTGACGCTTGCGCACGCGCTTGGCTTCCGCGAGGTTTCGCGGCTGTGCGTGTTCAGTTCTGCGGGTGAACCGGAGTCGTAGCGGCGATCGCTGTCACGAGATCTCACGCAAAGGCCGCTGAGGAGCAGAGTGCGGTCACGAGATCGTCCGAGGGCTCAGGGGCGTTCGCCCCCGCGGCGCCCTACGCGAGAGCGGGACGCCGATTCGCGCGGACGAGCAGCCACACCAGCAGCGCGACGGCGAGGAGTGGCAGCAGCGGCACGAACAGCGCCGCGCCGATGACGAGCGCGATCAACAGGCCCACGATGAACAGGACCGGGGCGACGAGGAGAAACAGCACGGCCCCGACAATCCATTTGATGAGGAGCAGCGGCAGGAGCAGGATCTTCAGGAAGAGCTTCACAATCACCATCAGCGCGAACAGCCCGATGAACGCGGCACAGACGGCGGCGAGCAGCCCGAGCACAACGCCCATCGAGAGGCCTCCTATCGGGAGTTACGCGCGCGGAACAGCCGAAGTTCCGCGGCTCAGCGGGCGACGGGCGGTTCGAGCGACGGCAGCGTGTACGCAATCGCGCCTGCCTCGACTTCCTCCATGGCGATCCGTTCGAGCTTGTGCGGTCCTCCCGGCTGGCGCTCGATGCGGGGGAGCGCGCCGCGGCGAAGCTGCTTCGCCCGCTGGGCCGCGCCGTCGACGAACAGAAACCGGCTGGTGATCGGAGGCGCCGGCTCGGGGGGAGCAACCTCCGCCGCGTCGGGCGTCTGAGGATCGGAATTCTGAGGCATGGCTGCCTGAGTATATGAAAAACAGACTCCCAACGCCCAACCTCCAACTCTCACTCGAATGGTTCGTTGGGAGTCTGGGAGTTGGAAGTCTGCGAGTTGCGAGTTGGGAGTTGGGAGTTGGTGGGCGTCAGCCGATCGCGATCTGCTTCGCCTTTGCGTCCTCGCGCGGCGGAATGCGCAGGGTCAGCACCCCATCCTTGTATTCGGCGCTGATCGCATTCGCATCAGCCGTCGCCGGCAGCGTGAACGACCGCCTGAAGCTGCCGTACTGCCGCTCGATGCGCTGGACGCGATCCCGGCCCTTGGCCGCAAACTCGGCGTGCCGCTCAGCCTGGAGCGTCAATACGTTGTTTTCGATGGTGACGTTGATATCCTCCCGCTTGACGTCCGGCAGCTCGGCCTTCAAAACCAGCTCGTGAGCGTCGGTCTGGTAAACGTCCACTGCGGGCGTCCACGCCCGCGCCGCACCCGTGCTGTACAAATCGAAGAACATATGGTTGAGCCGGTCGATCTCCATCGACGCCAGCTCGCCCAGTGGATTCCAGTGAACCAGGGTCATATTGAAGTACCTCCTCGGAGAAGCTGTCATACCTGACTATAGCGACGATCATTAGCATCAGTCAAGCACATAATATGCTGTAGTTACACTCATATACTTTCATCATGAGCAGCACCAACCCCGATGCTAGAATCCGGTGAAATGGCGCGGATCTACCTCGAACGCCAGGACCTCCCGGCTGATCTCCAGCGGTTGTTCGATGCACTCGCCGAGAGCGGAGACGTCTCGCGGCCCGGAAGTGCCGCCGAATGCTCGCCGCCGCTGGACGTCATCGAAACGGCAGCGGCAGTCGAGGTCACCGTCGACCTCCCCGGCGTGTCGGCGTCCGGCGTGCACATCGTGTTCGCCCGCAACGTGCTGCTCGTCGCGGGCCACAAGGATCCGCCCGCGTGCGAACATCATCGTGAGGCGGCGTTTCATCTTGCCGAGCGCGGGTTCGGGCGCTTCGCGCGCGCCGTGCGCCTCGACGGCGCGTTCGACGCCGGCCGCGCGGCGGCCAGCATCGCCCTAGGCGAACTTCGCATCACACTTCCCCGCGTCGAGGATCGCCGCGGCCGCGAGATCCGCATCCCGATCCGCGCGTAGCATGCGGATCCTCTTCATCGGCGACATCTTCGGACGCCCGGGCCGCGAGATCGTCCGGCAGGCGCTCCCGGCGCTGATCGATCGCCACTCGATCGACTTCGTGATCGCCAACGTCGAGAACGCCGCCGCCGGCTTCGGCATCACCGGCGACCTCGCGGAGACCATCCTCTCGTACGGCGTCGACGCGATGACGACGGGGAATCATGTGTGGGACAAGAAGGAAGTGCTGGAGTACTTCCCCGCGCAGCCGAAGCTGCTCCGCCCCGCGAACGTCCCTCCGGGCGGCGCCCCCGGCCGCGGCAGTTGCCTCGGACGAACACGCACTGGCGAACCGATCGGGGTCGTGAACGTGATGGGACGGATCTTCATGCAACCGCTCGACGATCCGTTTGCCGTGGTGCTGAAGGAGATCGAAGCGCTGCGCGCGCGCGCACGCGTCATCATCGTCGACTTCCACGCGGAAGCGACGTCGGAGAAGATCGCGATGGCGTGGCACCTCGACGGCCGCGCGACGGCCGTCCTCGGCACGCATACGCACGTGCAGACCGCCGACGAACGGATCCTGCCGAAGGGCACGGCCGCGATCACGGATGTCGGTATGACCGGACCGCACGATTCCATCATCGGGGTGACCGTGGACGCGGCCCTCAGCCGCTTCGTGAGCGGCATGCCCGCGAAGTTCGAGCCGGCCACCGGTCCGGCGCGCCTGAACGCCGTCGTGATCACGGCAGAGCACGCGACCGGGCGCGCGTCGCAGATCGAGCGTGTGAACCTCTCCGCGAAGGACGTGGAGGCGCTCGCCGCCCAGGCCGCGGGACGCTGAGCATGTCCGATCTGTTCTCGCTCCCGTTCGAGGAAGACCGCGCGACGGCCGATGGTGCACCGGCGCGTGTCGATCGCCGCATCCACACGGTCTCCGAGCTCACCGACACGATTCGCGGCGTCATCGAGGGCAGCTTCGGCGACCTCTGGGTCGAGGGCGAGATCTCGAACTGCCGCGTCTGGGCCACCGGAAACGTGTTCTTCACGCTCAAGGACGACACGTCGCAGATCAAGGCGATCATGTTCCGCACGGCCGTGCGCTATCTGCGCTTCACGCCGGAAGACGGCCTGCATGTCATCGCGCGCGGACGTCTCGGCGTGTACGAGCCGAAGGGGGAATACCAGCTCGTCTGCGAACACCTCGAGCCGCGCGGCTACGGCGCGCGCCAGGTCGCATTCGATCAGTTGAAGAAGCGGCTTCACGCCGAAGGCCTCTTCAACGCCGCACGCAAGCGGCCTGTCCCGACGCTTCCCCGGCGCGTCGGCATCGTCACATCGCTCGACGGCGCCGCGCTGCGCGATATCCTGAAAGTGCTGCGGCGGCGGTCGCCGAACACGAGCGTCCTGATCCGGCCGACACGCGTGCAGGGCGATGGCGCTGCCGACGAGATCGCCCGGGCGATTGCCGCGCTCGCGCGCATCCTCCGCGTCGACGTCGTCATCGTCGGACGCGGCGGCGGATCGTCCGAGGATCTCTGGGCGTTCAACGAAGAGGCCGTCGCGCGCGCCATTGCCGCTTCCCCGGTGCCGATCGTGTCTGCTGTCGGACACGAAGTGGACGTGACGATTGCGGACTACGTGGCCGACCTGCGGGCCCCCACGCCGTCGGCCGCGGCAGAGATGGTCGTCGCGGCCAAGCAGGAGTTCTGCGGCCGGATCGATCGTCTGACAGGACGATTGGCAGCAGCGGCGCATGGGACCATTCAGCGGCAACGCACGGCCGTGCACGTGCAGTCGAGCCGCCGGGGTCTCGCGGCATTTCCGGCGCGCCTCGCGCTGCGCGACCGCCACACCGCGGAATTGCGCCACCAGTTGGATGCCGCCGTGCGCGCGTTCATCGGCCGGCGCGGACGCGAATACCGCGGACTGCGCCAGCGCCTCGACGCGCGGGATCTCGCGCGACGCCTGGCCGGGATGCGTACGAGGCTGACGAAGGCGCGCGAGCGCATGATTGGCGCCGCCGATCGCGCACAGCATCGCGCTGACGCGCGCTTTCGCGCGCTGGCCGGCCGGCTCGAGAACCTGAGCCCGCTCGCGGTGCTCGGACGCGGCTACGCCGTCTGCTGGAACGCGGACAAGACCGCGATCATCCGGAGCGCGAATTCCGTCTCGCCCGGGGAGGCCGTGCGCGTGACGCTCTCGATCGGCGAACTGTCGTGCCGCGTCGAAGAAACGTAAGTTGCGATATGGATCCAACCATCAAAGATTTCGAATCCGCCATCGCCGAGCTCGAGTCGATCGTGAAGACGCTCGAGGAAGGTGACCTCGCACTCGAGAAATCGCTCGTCCTGTTCGAGCGCGGCGTCCAGTTGTCGCGCTTCTGCCACTCGAAGCTCGAGGAGGCCGAACGCCGCGTCGAGATGCTCACCGATCGCGGCGAGAT
>JAICSD010000466.1 GCA_025937075.1 Vicinamibacteria bacterium
CTCGACCGCATCAACGCTCTTGAGCGTAGGACGCGTGGCGACGGCCGTTGGCTTGCCCGCGTCCGTCTCGCCGCGCGACGAGCGCAATTGCGAGTTCAGCTCTGCATAGCCGGACTGAAAGATCCCGACCAGCGGGCTCTCCGACACGCTGGGGCAAATCGACTGCACTTCGGAAAACTTCGTGCTCTTCCGGAAGACCTGCAGGAACGTCGACGTCTTGCTCTCCGCGCGGCGGAACTGCCACAGCTTGTAGAGGATGACGCCCCAGGAAATCGCGGAAAAGATCAGCAGAATGAGCAGGACGCTCTTCGCCAGCAGCGTGGCGTGCGCAATCAGTTCGAAGAAGTTGATGCCGCCGGTCCCAGTATCCGGCGCTCCCTGCGCCTGCAGCGCAAGGAAAAACGCGTCTAGTCGCAATCGTCCTCCGTATGTAGCCGGGGGGCTTCGCCCCTCCTCGCCCCTATACACAGCTCGCACGCGGTTCGTTCGAGCACCTGCTCGCCGCCTCTGCGCCGCTCGCTCGCACTCCTCGGGGGCTGGTCCGCCGCTTCCGCTGCCGGTTCAGCCGTCCGGGCGGACGGCGCGATCCAAACCGGATACCAGGGCGTCCGCACCGCTGGGACGAATGCGGACGGTCGGCAGCGTATCACGTGGCTCATCTACTGTCAAACATCTGATAAGATTGTACTTCCGCTCGCGATGATCCGCTTCCTCAGCATCCGCCACCTGGCGGTGATCGACGCGCTCGAACTCGAGTTCCCGGCCGGGCTGACTGTCCTGACCGGCGAGACGGGTACAGGCAAATCGATCCTCGTCGGCGCAGTCGGCCTGCTTGTGGGGGGGCGCGCCTCCGCCGACCTCGTCCGTACCGGGGAGGAGACGGCGGCCATCGAAGCTGTCTTTGAGACGCAAAGCGGCGACGAATTGATCGTCCGCCGTGAGGTCTCGGCACAAGGCCGAAGCCGCGCGTTCATCGATGGCGCGCTCGTCACGACCGCGGCGCTTCGCGATGCCACGGGATCACTCGTGGACCTCCACGGTCAGCACGAACATCAGGTGCTGCTCGATCCCTCCGCACATCTGGATCTGCTCGACGAGTTCGCCGACCTCTCGGCGGCGCGTTCGGACGTCTCCGCGGCATTTCGCGAGTGGCAATCGGTGAACGAGGATCGACGGCGCGTCGCGGACCGCGATCGACAGAACGCCGCGCGTGCGGAATTCATCGCCTTTCAACTCGCGGAAATCAATCGCGTCAAACCACAGCCCGGCGAAGACGAGGAACTGACGGCCGCCCGCCACGTGCTCGCGAACGCCGAGCGCCTGCAGCGCCTCTGCGCGGAGGCCTACGCCGCGCTGTACGACGGCGACAACGCCGCGCTCGCCTCGCTTGGGATCGTCTGGAAACGGCTGGGCGATCTGGCCGCCGTCGACCCGACGTTTTCGGCCTACGAAGAAACCCGAGGGGCGATCAAATCGCAACTCGAAGACCTCGCGTACTTTCTACGGTCGTACAGCGCGGCGATCGATGCGTCGCCCGCACGGCTGCAGGAAACAGAGGATCGCCTGGCGTCGCTCGAGCGCCTGAAGAAAAAGCACGGCCCGACGCTCGCCGATGTGCTCGCGAGAGCGTCGGCCCTGCGGCAGGAGCTCCACGAGGTGGAGCATGCGACCGAGAGGCTCGCGGAGCTGGACACCGCCCTGTGGCGCGCGCGCGAGGCGTTCCTGGAAAAGGCCGGAGCGCTCTCCCGCCGTCGTCAGCAGGCGGCCGTCGAATTCGCTCGAGCCCTCGAACGCGCCCTCGGCGACCTGGCGATGCCGAAGACTCGCTGCGAAGTGCGGTTCGCCCCGGCGGCCGGGGACGAGCGCTGGTCCGAGCGCGGCATGGACGAAGCCGAGTTCTACATCTCACCGAACCCCGGCGAAGATCTCAAGCCGCTGGCAAAGATTGCGTCGGGCGGCGAACTCTCACGCATCATGCTGGCGCTGAAAACGCTCGCCACGACCGACATGCCCGGCAAGACACTCATCTTCGACGAAGTCGACGCCGGCATCGGCGGGGCGGTGGCGGATACTGTCGGCGCACGGCTCCAGCGACTGGGGGAGCGGTTCCAGGTGCTCTGCATCACGCACCTTCCGCAAATCGCGGCGCACGGCTCGACGCACTTCCAAATCGAGAAGACGGTCCGAGCCGGCCGGACCTCGACGCGCGTCCTGCGGATCGACGGCCCGGACCGGGAAGCAGAAATCGGACGGATGATCGGGGGAGCCGCCGTGACCAGCGCGGTCCTGGCTGGGGCGCGCGAGATGCTTCAGGCGAAGGCGAAAGCAAACGCAAGGCGAAAGCGAAACTGACGGAATTTGGCAATCTCAGACACGATCAACCGGCTGATGTCCAAGAAGTACCTTATTGAAACGTTCGGCTGTCAAATGAACCACCACGACTCGGAGCGGATGGCCGGCCTGCTCGAGGAAGCGGGCTACGTCCGTACCGAGGATGATGGGGACGCCGACGTACTCGTCATCAACACCTGCAGCGTCCGCGAAAAGGCGGAGGAGAAGCTCTATACCCGGCTCGGAGAGCTGCGGGTCATGGCGCAGGAGACGGGCGCGCGACCGATCGTGGCCGTCGCGGGCTGTGTGGCGCAGCAGGAAGGTGAGAAGCTCCTCTCCAATTCGAACGGTCGCGTCATCGACGTGCTCATCGGTACGCAGAGCCTCAAGCGGCTGCCGATGCTCGTCGACGCCAGCACACGACTTCATTCGCGCGGTTCGTCGTCGGCCACCCCGCAGATCGACCTCAACCCGTACGAAGACGTTTCGTTCCCGCTCGGGATCGCCAGGCGCGAGGATCCCGTCAAGGCGTATGTCACGATCATCGAAGGCTGCAACGAATTCTGCGCCTTCTGCGTCGTCCCGTATACGCGCGGACACGAACGGATGCGCCCGGCAGCGGACATCATCGCGGACGTTCGCCACGCGGCCGCGACCGGCGCGAAAGAAGTGCAACTCCTCGGGCAAATCGTCAATCACTACCAGGCGCCCGACGATCCCGCGTGCGATTTTGCCGAACTGCTTGCCCGCGTCAGCGGCGTCGAGGGCATCGAGCGCATACGCTTCGCCAGCCCTCATCCGCGGCACGTCACGCCCCGCATGATCGAGGCGATGCGCGCGCTGCCCAAGGTGTGCCGGCACCTGCACCTGCCCGTGCAAAGCGGCTCGACGCGCGTGCTGTCGACGATGCGGCGCCGCCATACGCGGGAGCGTTACCTGGAACTGGTCTCGGAACTGCGCGCGGCTATGCCGGACATCGCGCTCTCGACCGATATGATCGTCGGGTTCCCCGGAGAGACGGAAAGCGATTTCGAAGAGACGCTCTCGCTGGTTTCGGCCGTGC
>JAICSD010000299.1 GCA_025937075.1 Vicinamibacteria bacterium
ACCGCTCGCCGCCGACTGGTCGTCGGACGGGACGCAGTTGCTCTGCTGGCTGCGACCGAAAGTCGGGAAGCTCGAACTGGTGCTCCTTACGGTCGACAACGGTCAGATGCGGCCGTTGTATTCGGCCGCTCCCGGCGCGCCGCCGCACGCCGTCCTCTCCCCCGATGGTCGTTTCGTCGTGACAGTGGAGCCTGCGCAGTACGAAGACTCGATCTGGCATGACTACGCCAGACACGGCCATCTGGTGCTCGTACCGATCGACGGCTCAGGCCCGCGTCTGCTGCTGGGCGACAGCGGAAACGACGCGTTCCCGTCCTGGCTGCCCGACGGCCACGCGATTCTCTTCCTGCGGCCATCCGCGACAGTCAACAATTCCCACGACGCATGGATTGCCCGACTCGACGCCGACATGCGCGTCGGACAGACGCAACTCTTCCAGGCAAACGCGGGTTCGGAGATGTTTCGTTCGGCCTACATGGTCAACTCGGCGGGCGATTTCCAGGAATTCAGCGACACCCGCTCACAAGAGGTTTACGTGGCGGATTTCGACGGCGATTCCGGACGCGTCGAAAACCCCACCCGCATCGATCCGCAGACGATGGGCAATCACGTCGCGCCGGCGTGGTCACCTGACGGCAATTCGATCGCGTTCTTCTCGACCACGGCGTCCGGCTTCAGCGGCGGAGTACCAATCAAGACGCTGACGATCAAAGACGTCGAGACCGGCCGCATCCGGCAGCTTCATCCGCGGCTTGCCTTTCTGGGCGGCTATACGCCGGAGTGGTCTCGAGATGGCCGCGCAGTCGTGGTGTGGGGCCGTGACACAACGGACGAGATGCGAACGGGCTATTACATCGTCGACGTGCTGACGGGGGAATCCCGGCCGTTCGTAGTGGGCGGCATCGAGGCGCCAGCCCGGTCGCAGTTCTCACCGGACGGCACGCACTTTCTCTTCATCGACAGCGTCACGGGGATCGTATCGCTGGATCTCGCGACGGGAGAGCGACAACTGGTATTGCCGATCAGCACGCTTGGAGGCCTCGGGCGGTTCGCGATTTCACCGGACGGAAGCGCTATCGCACTAGTCGGGGCACGAAAGTCCGTCGAGGGCGGGTGGACCAGCGCTGCCGGAGTGTTCCGCAACGGCGTGACAAGCGTCATCGTTCGGGCCACGGCTCCTGACAGCCTGGAACTGGACGGATGGACGGCCGACGGACGGTATGTGCTGTATGCCCTCGGACACAGCAGCGGCGGAAACCCCGTGTTCGAGATTTCCGCTGAGGGGGGGCCTTCGCGGCCAACCCAGCTTGTTCAACCGTTCGAGCCAAACACCTTCAGGCTAAGTCCTGACGGTCGACGCGTGGCTTATACCAGCGGGACCTTGCAGCAGGAACTGCGGATAATCCCGCTGCCGCGAAATTGAGCACGCGCCGGGAAAAACGGCGCGACGCAGGACGCTGGAGAGCGCGATTGATTGCCAAATTGAAGCTGGTCGCATTCAGTGCATGGTTGCTCGTGCCGCTCCCCGCCGCCGCGCAGAACGGGCAGGACTCGGCCCTGGTCGGTGTCGTTCGCGATCAATCGGGCGCGATCGTCAGCGGCGCAGCCGTCCAGGTCTCGAGCACGGCCCTCGTCGGCGGGCCGCAGCAGACGACAACGGACGGCGCCGGGGGGTACCGCTTCGCATTCCTCCCGCCGGGCGCATACGGCGTCCGAGTGCAGCACGCCGGGTTCGCGTCGACGGCGCGTACGCTGACGTTGACGCCGGGAGCGACGCTCACGCTGGACTTGGTCCTGTCAATCAACCGGATAGAACAATCAGTCAAGGTTGCCGCTGCCGCGCCCATTGTCGACGTTCACACCAGTGCGGCGCCGACAGTGATCGATCGAACGCTGCTCGAAGCACTCCCGCTCCCGCGCGGCGCGCTCGGCATCGTCAATCTCGCGCCTGGCGTGACGCACGACGTCGGCCTCGGCGGAACGCTGTATGCGAATCCCCTGTTCCTGGATGGCACCAGCGCCAACGAACCGGGACTCGGACAGGCGATCCTCTCGCCGAACCTGAATTGGCTGGAGGAAGTGCAAGTCATCTCGATCGGCGCCGACGCGCGGTACGGCGAGTACACGGGCGCGATGGCGAACGCCATCACGCGCAGCGGGTCGAACCGATTGTCCGGCCGAGGCGAGTTCTGGACAACGCGTCCGTCCTGGAGCGGAAACAATCGCGCGTGGCTCAGCCCGGCACTGCAACAACGATTCAGGCCGGTCGACATCAAGCAGCGATACGACGCGACGTTCCAGGCGGGAGGGCCCATCGCAAAGGACCGCGTGTGGTTCTTCGCCGGCGGCGAACGATATCGCGACAAGTATCGCCCGGCGAGCTTCTACACCGGCCAGAACGGTCCGGGAGACGCCGACTACGATTCGACGGAGTGGAAAGGCATCGGGAAGCTCACCGCGGCCCCATCGACGCGCCTGCGGGTCGAGGGCTACGTCGAACGGAGCGTGCAAGCGGTAGACGGCGCCAACGCGTCCCCTCTCATATCGAACGACGCGCTGGCAATCAACGACGTCAAAGACGTGATGTGGAACGCGCGCGCGCTCTGGACGGTCAGCGACCGGACCGTGGTCGAGTTCCGGCAGACCGGTCAGCGTTACGACTCGTTTTTCGGCCCACCCGAAGGAAAGCGCGACGGCCCACCCGCGCACGTGGATTTGCTGACCGGCGTCATGTCCGTGAACTATCTCGATGCGTCGACCTGGAACAGCAGCCCTGTGACGGCAAGTGCAGAGGTGACGACATTCCCGGCGCGCCGTTTTGCCGGCCAGCACGAGCTCAGGGCCGGCTTCGAATACGAACACGACACCCTGCGGACAGAGGATCACACGACCGCCGGCGTGCTCATCTTCGATACCGACGGCCGTCCAACCAGCGTGCAGATGTGGGCCGGTGCGATCTATCGCCCGCGCCAGGCTCGGCAGACGCTCTACGCGCAGGACTCGTGGACCGTCGCAGATCGGCTGACCATCAACGCGGGACTGCGGGCAGGGTTCTATAACGGCGGCGTCCCGACGCATCCCGATGCATTCTCGGCTCACGCCGTGGCGCCTCGCCTGGGGGCGGCCTGGGATGTCGGCGGCGATCACCGCACCGCAGTACGCCTGCACTATGGGCGCTACCACGATCCGATCGTCACGAGCTTCTACGACTTCCTCGATCCGCTCAGCCAGTCGCCCACGATCTCCGCGGACGTGGTCGGCTCCGATTACGTGGAGACATTCCGCACTCCGATCGCCACGGAAGGATCGATCGATCCCGATATCCGCTTTCCATACATGCAGGAGATTGCCATCGGCGTCGAGCGGCAACTGCCGTGGGCGCTCTCCGCGACCGCGCAGCTCGTCCGCCGGGATTACAGGGACGCGATTGGTTTCACCGACCCCGGCCTCGTGTGGCAGCCGGCGACCCGGAGGGATCCTGGCGCCGATGGCCGGCCCGGCACCGCAGACGACGGCGGCCCGATTACGGTCTACCTGGATACGGACCCGACGAAGTCCGCGCCGGTGCTGACCAACCCTGACGCGCACCGGCGCTATCGCGCCGCGCAGTTCACCCTCCGCCGCCGCGGCGCCGACGCTGATCTGCAGGCGTCGTACACCTGGTCCCGCACGACGGGAAATTACTACAACGCCGCTGGCAGCAACGCGGCCAACGGCGACATGGGGTTGAACGGCATCTTCGTCAACCCGAACAAGCGCATCAACGCTGACGGGCTGACGAACCAGGACTTCACGCACGAGATCAAAGTGCTCGGGTCGATGCGGCTGCAGGTGTGGGGCCCGCTGACGGTTGGCGCCGTCTATCGCTATCAAAGCGGCGCGCCATGGCAGCGGGCGGCGAACTTCGGCAGCCAGACGGGCGCCAATGCGATCTTCGTCGAGCCCCGCGGCTCGCGCAGGACCGCGGCGCTGAACGCGATCGATATTCGCGGCGAGAAGACGCTGCGCACGGGCGGAGCTGCGTCGCTCGGACTCTTCGTCGACGTCTTCAACGTGACCAACCAGGGTGAAGCGCTGCGCGTCAGCCCGCAGTCGGGTCCGAATCTCGGCCTGCCGCTGCTGTGGACCGATCCGCGCAGTGCGCGCGCCGGGGTGCATCTGAGTTTTTGAGCGCGCCCGATACTACCAACCTCGCAACGGCCAACGCCGCAGGAAGCTCAGGGTTGGAGCGGTAGCTCAGGTTGGAGCTATCCCCTTGCGTAATTGGAAATTGTGTCATTAGCGCCCTGTCGCCTTCCTCCGGCTCACGCCTTGCTTCCTCCATTCCCATGACAGTCGGAGACTTCCTCATTCAGCGGTTGTCGAGCTGGGGCATAAGCCGCGTGTACGGCTATCCGGGCGACGGCATCAACGGCATTCTTGGCGCATTCGAGCGGGCCCAGGACAAGGTCCGCTTCATTCAGGTCCGCCACGAAGAGATGGCGGCGTTCATGGCGTGCGCTCACGCCAAGTTCACCGGGGAGGTTGGCGTCTGCGTGGCGACGTCGGGACCCGGTGCGATTCACCTGCTCAACGGACTCTACGACGCGAAAATGGACCATCAGCCCGTCGTCGCGATCGTCGGCCAGTCGGCGCGCGCGGCGATCGGCGGGCATTTCCAGCAGGAAGTCGATCTCATCTCCCTGTTCAAGGACGTGGCGAACGAATACGTGCACATGGCGTCCTCTCCCGTGCAGACACGCCATCTCGTCGATCGCGCGATCCGGATAGCCAAGGCCGAGCGCACGGTCACGTGCATCATTTTTCCGAACGACGTGCAGGAACTTGATGCAGTGGAAGAGCCGCCGCGCAAGCACAGCACCGTGCATTCCGGGATCGGCTACACCGCGCCGTATGTGGTCCCGTATGACGATGATCTGAAACGCGCGGCCGACATTCTGAACGCCGGCGAGAAAGTCGCGATGCTGGTCGGGGCCGGCGCGCTGCACGCGACCGATGAGGTCATCGAAGTCGCCGATACGCTCGGCGCCGGCGTTGCGAAGGCGCTGCTCGGCAAGGCGGCGGTTCCGGACGATTACCCGTTCGTCACGGGCGCGATCGGCCTGCTCGGCACGAAGCCGAGCTGGGACATGATGATGGGCTGCGACACCTTGCTGATGGTCGGCAGCAGTTTTCCGTACAGCGAATTCCTCCCGGAGCCGGGCCAGGCGCGCGGCATTCAGATCGACATCGACGGGCGGATGCTCAGCATCCGCTACCCCATGGAGGTGAACCTCGTCGGCGACAGCCGCGAAACGCTGCGGGCCCTGTTGCCGTTGCTGCGCCGCAAGACGAATCGCGCGTGGCGCGAGGAGATCGAGCAGGGTGTCGCGGACTGGTGGCAGCTGGTCGAGGCGCGCGCGATGAACAGTGCGGATCCGATCAATCCGCAGCGCGTCTTCTGGGAACTGTCGCCGAGGCTGCCGGACGAATGCATCCTCTCCTGCGATTCGGGATCCTCTGCGAGCTGGTACGCGCGCGCGCTCAAAATGCGCCGCGGCATGATGGCGTCGCTCTCGGGCACGCTTGCGACGATGGGACCGGCGGTTCCGTACGCCGTCGCCGCCAAATTCTGTCATCCGGATCGCGTCGTCATCGCCATCGCGGGCGACGGCGCGATGCAGATGATCGTGCTGAACGAGTTCATCACGATCAGCAATTATTGGCTGGAGTGGTCGGACCCGCGGTTGATCATCCTGGTGCTGAACAACCGCGACCTGAACATGG
>JAICSD010000119.1 GCA_025937075.1 Vicinamibacteria bacterium
GAGCGATTCCACGACATCGCAGGGTTGCCGCAGATCGGACGCGATCAGTCTGTGATTGCACAGCCGCCGCGCGATCAGGTCCGCTGGCACCTTCAGAACGTAAATCCCGTTCCGAAGTGTACTCGGGTGCCGAAGCCATCCAGCGAGTGGGCGACGTCGAGGTTGAGGCGAATGAAAGGGACGATGAGGAAGAGTCCGGCGCCGAGCCCGCGGCGAGTGGGCGCGTCGCCGAGCGGCTGGCCGTACGCGGCATCGACGCCGGCGTCCATGAAGGCCGTGAAGCCGACGTGGCCGGCGCTGAGGGGCGACGAGAACGGCACGCGGAGCTCGATCGATCCAGCCAGACGCTTGTCGCCAACATCCGTGTCCGCGCCAATGCCGCGAACCAGCGCGCCGCCGAGCAGCCATTGCTCGTACGGCGGCAGCGGCGCATCCGCCGCGTCGTATTGCGCGTGGACCGCGAGCACCGCCTGCCCGATCAGACGCTTGTACCCGCGGCCGTCGATACCGTACCGCGCCACGGTTCGATTGGAAAGGCGCAGCCAGTTTCGTTGGACGCCGACGTACACCGCATCCGACGGAAACGCCGGATCGCGACGCGTATCGATCGCCGCGTCGATGCCGTTCGTCCAGAAGGCGTCGGGTGCCGCGGCGAACGTGATGTTCGTCGTCGCGGCGTCGGCGCCGAGCACGAGGACATCGAAGAGCCGCCGCTCGACGCGTCCGCGAAGCTCGGTGCGCCTGTCGTCCACGTCATAAAACGGATTCTCGCGCTGCGCGATGCCGTACGACCCCTGGACCAGCGTCAGCGGCCCGTGCGCGAACGACCGCTGCGCCTCGATCGCTGCGCGGCGCGTCGCGCCCCACGTGAGCGGAAAGGATACCCGCTCGCCTCCGCCAAATGCGTCGACGATGCTGGTGCGGCCGCCGTAGGTCCAGCCGTAGCCATCCTCGTACGAGAGGACCGGCAGGAACATGAGGCGGCTCGTGAGACGGTGAAACGTGCTCGGCGGCGAACCATCCGCGCCTACACCGGGCTTCTCGTGCACGAGCAGCACGAGCGCCACATCGTCCATCTCGAGAGTCCGATACCGCTGGCGCACCTGCACTTCGTCGAAGCGCCCGCTCTCACGCAGGCGCCGATCAATCGCGACGATCGATTCAGGCTGCAGTGGATCGCCGATGGCGATGCCGGCGAGGTGAATGACGTCCTCGTCCTTCATCGTGGCGTTGCCGTGGACGCGGATCTCGGTGATGTGTGGGGGAGGAGATTGGGGTTGATCCTGGGTCGGCTCTGAATGCGGGGCGCTGCTGGTCGACGCTGGCTGAATCACAACCGCGGCGGGCGCCCACTCGGGTCCTGTCGCGTGACAGCCCACAGGTGCTCGCGCGCGTTCAACAGGCTCACCGGTGCGCGCGCTGCGCCGCGTGTGGGCGCCCGTCACGCGCCACCCGAGAGCCCGCTGACGGTAGTGATTCAGCGTATACGCGTCATCAGGATTCGCGGCAGGCGAGCCTGAAAGGGCCGCCCCACACAAGAGAATCACCGCAGCAATCATCACCGCACGCCCTTCGGCACGGTGATGCGCGTCGTCACATCCGCGCGGCGGTAGTTCGAGAAGTCGCGCCGGTAGGAGATGTCGATCGGGCCCGTCGCGATGGTGAACGTGCCGTGAATGTCGATATCGTGCGGCAGCCAGACGCCGTCGAAGGGCTGGCCCATCTCCATCGAGGCGTGAATGTCGTCAATCTTCACGAGCCAGCCGGCCGGGAGGAAGTCCATCCAGACGTTGTCGAACGTGTACTTCACGATGCGCGCTTCGGCCGGCTCGACCCACAGCGTCACCTGCGCCGTCTTGTTCATCTTGCGTTCGATCTCTTCGTCGGTGCGATCGCGCTTCTGGTTGTCCTGTGGTTTCTCTTTTTCAGGACGGTCATCGTCCTCATCCTGGAACAGGTGCTTGGGGTAGTAGTCGATCTTCAGGACGTCTCGGCCGCCGAGCCGCTCGCGCCCTGCCAGATAGTAGTTGCCCGGCTCGAACTTGAACTCGAGGAAATACGCCTCGGAAATGAAGCGCGGCTCGTTGATGCCGCGCGCGCCAATCAGCGGCGGCTTTCCTTCGAGCTCGCGCTTCTCCGCGCGCTCGGCGCGAAATTTCTGCCGGCTCTTCTCGCTGGCGATCCACCGCGTTTCGTACGCGCGCCGTTCGTCATCGGGGATCGGCACGCCATCGAACTTGACGGGGCTTCGCACGTGCATGCCGTCTCGCACGTACCAGGTGTACTCGCGGCGAAGCCGCGTGATCGGCTCGCGCCCGGGACCGAGCACCTCGAAGTTTTCCAGTTCGTCGAGGATGTAATCGCTCAGCACGCGCCGATCGACGTCGCGGCGCTGCAGCGCGCGAGCCATCAGCGCGTCGAGATCGGTCGATGCGGGCGGTGATTGCGCCGCGACTACAGGGCCGGCCAGGAGCGCGGCTGCAAAGCAGATGAGCTGATGAAGACGACCCACACGTCCCCCGAAACTGATCGCGGCAGGCCTTACTTATGACGAAACTCAGCGGCGACCGGTTCCGCGGATCCGCCTCTCGCACAGGCAGTTTGCTGCTGGCAGCTTCGTTGCAACCTCGACGCCTGTTCGGGGTCGTTGGAGGCAGTCATGAAGGGTCGCGTGCTCGCGGCAACCGCCGCACTGTTGATGCTATTTGCGGCCGCCGCGCCGGATGTCGCGCAGGCGCAGGTGGGCTATTTCGGTCAGAACAAGGTCCAGTACAGGAACTTCGACTTCCACGTGATGAAGACGGCGCACTTCGACGTCTACTACTACACGAACGAAGAAGACGCGGCGCGCATGGCGGGCCGCATGGCAGAGCGATGGTACGCGCGGTTCTCGTCGCTCTTCGGCCATCAGCTCAGAGATCGCCAGCCGCTCATCCTCTATGGGAGCGGATCGCAGTTCCGGCAGACCAACGCCGTCGAAGGGGAGCTCGGCGAGGGCACCGGCGGCGTCACGGAAGCGTACAAACGGCGTATCGTGCTGCCGTTCGCGGGACCGATCCAGTCGACGGACCACGTGCTCGGCCACGAGATCGTGCACGCGTTCCAGTACGACATGACCAACACGAACGCCTCCGCCGGCTCGCCCGGCGCGCTGTCGCTCCCGCTGTGGTTCATCGAAGGAATGGCCGAGTATCTATCGCTCGGCCCTGACGATCCGAACACCGCGATGTGGATGCGCGAGGCCGTCCGCCGCGAGAAGCTCCCCGATATCGACGACCTCGACAATCCGAAGTACTTCCCGTACCGCTATGGCGAAGCGTTCTGGGCGTACATTGGCGGCCGCTATGGCGACAAGGTCATCGGCCCGATGCTGCGAATCGCAACGGGCCGCGATGGCTACGAAGGCGCGTTCGAGCGCGTGCTCGGCATCAAGTCCAAGGAGCTCTCGAAGGACTGGCACGATGCGACGTATGCGGCATACCGGCCGATTGCCGAAGCGACGAAGATGCCGCGCGCGTTCGCGCGTCCTGTGATCGTCGACGAATCGGGCAAGGGCGGCGTCAACGTCAGCCCCGAGCTGAGCCCCGACGGCTCGAAGATCATCTTCTTCTCTTCGCGCGATCTGTTCTCGATCGATCTCTACATCGCAGACGCCGCGACGGGGAAGATCATCCGCAAGATCACGGACACGGCCACGAACCCGCACCTCGACAGCATCATGTTCATCGAGTCCGCCGGCGCCTGGTCGCGCGACGGGCGGCGTTTCGCGTTCCCCGGCCTGAGCGGCGGCAACCCGATCATCACGATCGTCGACGCCGATCGCGGAAAGAAGGAACGCGAGGTCAGGCTGAAGGGGCTCGACGAGGTGCTGAATCCAACCTGGTCGCCCGACGGCCAGCAGGTCGCGTTCTCGGGGCTGACGGGCGGCCTGATGGATCTGTTCATCTACGATTTGAAAGCGGATCAGCTCCGCCGCGTCACGAACGACGCGTACGCCGAGCTGCACCCGTCGTGGTCGCCCGATGGCCGGACGATCGCGATCAGCACCGATCGGTTCAGCTCGGATCTGAACACGCTCGACGCGGGCAATCTGCGCCTCGCCCTTGTCGACGTCTCGACGGGCGCCGTGCGTCAGCTCGGCGGATTCGATCACGCGAAGAACATCAACCCGCAGTGGGCGGACGCCGACAGCCTTTACTTCGTCTCCGATCGCGAGGGCATCTCGAACGTGTATCGCTTCGACGTCAACACGTCGGATATCACGCAAGTGACGAACATGCTCACCGGCGCGACGGGGATTACCGATCTGAGCCCGGCGATCTCGGCGAGCCAGTCGCGCGTGGCGTTCAGCGCGTATGAAGAGGACGGCTACAACATCTACGCGCTCGACACGCCTCAGCAGCTGGCGGGCACGCCCGTGCAGAACACGCTCGCGCGCGACGCCGGCATCCTGCCGCCGCGAACGACGGGCGAAGGCGTCGTCTATTCGATGCTCGAGACGGACAAGGCAGGGCTTCCCGCGAGCAACGATTTCGCGACGAAGCCTTACAGCCCGCACCTCTCGCTCGACTTCCTCGGCCAGCCCACCGTCGGCGTGGGCGTCGACAGCTTCGGGGGCTACGTCGGGGGCGGCGTGTCCGCGATGTTCAGCGACATCCTCGGCAATCATCTCCTCGGCACGTCGGTGCAGGTGACGAGCCGCTTCGATGAGGCGGGCGGCAGCGTCTTCTATTTGAACCGCACGCACCGCTGGAACTGGGGGGCATCGCTCGACCAGACGCCGTATGTGCTGCGCGGCTTCCAGGACACGCTGGTCGACACGAATGGTGGTGGACAAGTGATCGCGCAGCAGGAGTTCCGCACGGTGCAGACCGATCGCGGCCTCTCGGGCATTCTGATGTATCCGTTCAGTCGCGCGCAGCGCGTGGAGTTCACGGGTGGCGTCCGCCAGATCACCGGCAAGCAGGATGTGACGACGACGCTGTTCGACTTGAACGGCAATCAGATCACGGATCAGACCACGCAGAGGCTCGCGACGTTCCCGACGCTCAATCTCGGGATGGCGTCGACCGCCCTCGTGTACGACACGTCGATCTTCGGCGCGACCAGCCCGATTCGCGGATCACGGTATCGAGTCGAGTACGACCAGACGGCCGGCACCATCACCTACGGGTCGGCGCTTGCGGATTACCGGACGTATTTCATGCCGGTCCGGCCGTACACGATCGCGCTGCGCGGGATGTACTACGGCCGCTTCGGCCGCAGCGCGGAGGATCCGGTCCTCTCGCCGGTGTTCATCGGCTACCCGGATCTCGTGCGTGGGTACGACTACAACTCGTTCGAGGCGCAGGAGTGCGGCCTCGCGATCAACGGCTCGTGCCCGGTGATCGATCGGCTGCTCGGCTCGCGCATGGCCGTCGTCAACGCGGAGTTCCGCTTCCCGCTCTGGGGCGCGTTCGGCGGCAGCAACTTCTATGGGCCGCTGCCGGTGGAGCTCGCGGTGTTCGGCGACGCGGGACGTGCGTGGGCCATGTCGGACTCGGTGCTCTTCGGGGGCGTCGATCGGAAGTGGGTGCGCAGCGTCGGCGCGGCCGCCCGTGTCAACCTGATGGGATTCGCGGTTGCGGAGATCGATTACGTCAGACCGCTCGACCGCCCCGGGCGCGGCTGGATGTGGCAATTCAACCTGCGGCCTGGTTTCTAAGCGCTTTGCATCGGCATAGCGGCGCTGCTAACGTAGCGCCGCCATGCCGCATCCGAATCCATACGCCGACGATCTCGGCACCATCGATCCGCTCACCGCTCTTGCCGATACGCCGCAGCGCATCCGCGCGCTGGTGGAGCAGTGGCCCGCCGATCGCTGGGAGCGCAGCTACGCGCCTGGAAAGTGGACGGCGCGGCAGATTGTGGCTCACCTCGCGCAGACGGAGCTGGTGCTGACCACGAGGGTGAGGTTTGCGGCAAGCGCGCCGGGCTATGCCGCGCAGCCGTTCTCACAGGACGATTGGATCGGTCTCGACGCGCAGGCCGATGCGCGAACCGCGCTCGAGGCCTACGTGGCCTTGCGCCGACTCAACGTCGCCATGTTCCGTCACCTGACACCCGAGCAGCGCGCGCGCCCCTTCCGGCATCCCGAGTACGGGGAGCTGACGCCGGAGTGGGTGGCTGCGCAGCTCGCCGGACATGACATCCATCATTTGAAGCAGCTGGAGAGGATCGGGTGAGCGCCGGGGGCCGGGGTTCGGGATCCGGGCGCCGGGATCCGGACTCGGGCAGGGCGGGCCGGGTCCCGATAACGTGGACACAGGCCGCCGACTGAGAGCGTTCGTCCAATGGCAGAGAGGTTGTTCGACATGATGCTCGCAGCCGCAATGCTGACCGCGGTTCTGGCCGCGCAGACACCAGGCGCAACGGCAACATGCCTCCACGATCCGGCGACGGAGAACGCCGAGCAGGTGCAACGTCGGCGCGCGGCGGTGGGTGCCGCACGCGTGATCAACACGCTCGAAGCGAACTACGCCGCCGCCCATCGAGGGCAGTATGCACAGGCGGCCGATCTGGAACCGCTCGCGCTTGCGATGTCGCGCGGCGCACAGATGGGTTTTTCGCTGCGCCCGGGAACGGACATCGTCCCTGGATTTCAGTTGAGGCTGGATGTGACTGCGAAGGGCTACTGGTTCGAAATCCGTGACGCGATGGATCCGTGCGGCTTCCGCTACATCAGCAATCAGGACGGATTGATCTTCATCGCGCAGCCGCTGCGGTAGTGTCTTGGGGCCGCCCTACATTGGCCGGTGTCCTCGATTAACCCTTGATCCACCGCCGCCCATGGATGCTCAGGTCCACGAGATCCTCGGCTGACAGATTGTTGAAGCCGTGCGCGCGGGCGGAGCGGACGAAATCCGCATCCACGCCGTGGATGCGGAACTCGACCAGGCGATCCACCTTCACGTCTCCGTACCCGACGTCCTTCATCTGCTTGATGAACTCCGGCGTCACCCCGTGGATGCGCATCTTGATCAAATCCTCGACGGGCACATCCTTGTAGCCGAGGCCCGAGAGATCCTTCACGAACTCGGGCGTCACGCCGTGAATGCGCATCGCGACGAGATTGTCGGCGCTGAGGCTCTTGTACCCGAGATCAGCGAAGGCCTTCACGAATTCCGGCGTGACCCCGTGGATGCGGAACGCCACGAGGCGATCGATCGAGAGATCCTTGAACCCGAGCTCGCGCATCTGGCGGACGAACTCCGGCGTCACGCCGTGAATGCGCATCTTGACGAGGTCATCCACAGCCGGCGTCCCGAGCCCCTCCTTCTTGACCTCCTGCGCGAACGCGGGCGTGGCGCCGTGGATTCTCGTCTTGACGAGATCGTCGACGCCGAGCTGATAGCCCGCCGTCCGGTAGCCGGCGACGTAGGCCGCGTCGACACCGTGAATCCGCATCTTCACGAGATCCGAGGGGGCCGCGTTGCGCACGCCTTCACGCTGCAGCGCCTGGACGTAGTCGCGCGTGATGTCATGAATCGCAAACCGCCACACATCGTCATCGCTCAGGCGATAGCCGAGCTGCGCCATACCTGAGATGTAGGCCGGATCGGGAGAGAAGGTGAAGGAGCCGGATCCGCGTCCGCTCGAGAGCTGCCCCTCGAACTGGAAAGTGCCGGCATCGCGGCGGACCCGGAATGTGACCGGACCGCTGCCACGCTCGTCCGTGAGGCCGGGAGCGTCGCGTTCGATGACGCTCAGGCCGCTGCGTTCGTCACCGCGGTCGAGCTGAATGGAGACCCAGCGCTCGCTCGAATTGCGCGTCCAGTAATCATGAGAATCGGACGTCCACTTGCCCTGGAGGGTCGCCGGCGCCTGCGCCAGCACCCCAAGCGCCACGAGCAAAAGAAGCTGTTTCATAGTGACTTTGATGCGGTAGGGCGGGAAAGGGTTGGAAAGCGTCGTGCGTGTGGGTGGGCGTGGGCGTGCGGGGGCCGAGTTGTACTCAGCAGTCAAGCAGCCGGGGCCTGGCGAGCAACGCCTCGCGGAGCTGGCGGAATGCCTTCCCGCGGTGGCTCACCGCGGCTTTGCGCTCGCCGTCCACCTCGCCCAGCGTGCACCCGTACGGCGGGTAATAGAAGATGGGGTCGTAACCGAATCCGTGCGTTCCGCGCGGTTCGGACGCGATCTCCCCTTCGACCGTGCCTGTCGCTTCGAAGCAGATCCGATCGCCCTTCGCGATCGCCAGATGCGCGACGAAGCGGGCCGGACTGCCGCGGCGTCCGCGCGCCGCAAGCTCGCGGTAGATCGCCGCGAACTTGACCGCGTAGTCGTCCCCATGCCATCGCGCCGATTGAACCCCGGGCGCTTTGTCGAGCGCGTCGATCTCGATGCCCGAGTCTTCGGCGACCGCGGGAAGCCCCGTCGCCTGCGCGTAGTAGACCGCCTTCAACCGCGCGTTCTCGGCAAACGTGACGCCGGTTTCCTCAGGCTCGGTGATTCCAGGGAAGTCGTTGAGCGTGGACAGCGCCACGGGGGCACCAGCGAGGATGCCCCGAATCTCGCGCAGCTTACCAGGATTGGTCGTAGCTATGAGAACGGTGTTCACTTCCGATTAAGAGTGTTGCGGACACGCTCACCGCTTCAAAATCTCACCCACGACGCCGCGCTGAATCTCGATCAACTGCTTGATCCCCGCATCGGCGAGATCCATCAGCGCGTCGAGCGCGCGCTTGTCGAACGGCTTCCCCTCGGCCGTTCCCTGCAGCTCGATGAAACGCCCGTCGCCGGTCTTGACGAAGTTCATGTCCACCTCGGCGCGCGAGTCCTCGTCGTACGCGAGGTCGAGCAGCGCCGAGCCGTCGACGATGCCGACGCTCGTGGCGGCGACGTAATCGACGATGGGAACGTCGCGAAGGACCGCCAGCTCGCGCATGCGCTGCAGCGCGAGCACGAGCGCGACGAAGCCGCCCGTGATCGACGCCGTCCGGGTGCCGCCATCCGCCTGGAGGACGTCGCAGTCGATCCAGATGGTGCGCTCGCCCAGGTCGGTCAGCTTCGTGACCGATCGCAGCGAGCGGCCGATCAGCCGCTGGATCTCCTGCGTACGGCCGCCGACCTTGCCGGCGCTGGCCTCGCGCTGCGTGCGCGTGGACGTCGCGCGCGGGAGCATCCCGTACTCCGCCGTCACCCATCCCTTGCCCGAATTGCGCAGGAACGGCGGCACGCGGTCCTCGACGGTCGCGGCGCAGACGACCCGCGTGCGGCCCACCTCGATGAGGACCGATCCTTCGGCGTGGACGAGAAATCCGGGTGTGAGCGTCGTCGGACGAAGCTGCGCGGCCGCGCGGCCGTCATTGCGTGTCATGAGCAACCCATTGGAGACTCTTCGTGAGCGGATGACGCAGGTCGACATGGCCTGCGAGCGTCTCGACTTCCTTGCCGTCGACGAGGATCTGCACGCGCGTCACCGCGGGCAGGTTCACCGTCAGCGCGTCGACGATGGCGTAGATGGTGAGGAGCTCATCGAGCGATCCGCCAGTGTGATGCGAACTGACGTCCCCTGACAAGTCGACGAAGCCGTCGCCGCGCTCCGTGACGAAGACGTCGCGCAGCTTCGTGCCCGCGGGAATCGCCGAGAGCAGGGGCGGCGATGCGGCGAGCTGCGCCTCGAGAATGGCGCGCGCCTGGTCGGGAACCGACTCGCCGAACAGCACTTCCTTCTGCACGCCTTTGAGCGTCATGCCGTCGTCGGCGACGTAGAACAACGTGGCGGTGATCTTTTTTGCCGCGGCAGCGGCTGCGGGAGCGGACGGGCGGGCACCCGCAGGCGAGGCTGCGGTCGACGCCTGTGCCGGGTTCGTGCCATAGCGGCGCGGCAGCGCGACGAAGAGCAGCCACGCCAATATCAGCGCCACTGTCACGATTGATGCGGCGATCAATGCCGACCGCCGGCGGCGCGGACGAGGCGGAACAGTCAAGTCGCCGTTCATCAGCGCGTGCCCCCGGCGGATGCGGCCGCACGGAAGCGGAGGATTCCGTCGATCAGGGCCTGCACCAAGCTGTTCTGGAATTCGTCGGAGACGAGCTGCTTCTCCTGCGCGGGGTTCGTGAGGAATCCCATCTCCACGAGCACCGCCGGCATGTTGGCGCCGACGAGCACGCGCAACGGCGCCTGCTGCAGCGGGACGGCATTCATCGGAACGTGGTCGCGCAGGCCCGACTCGACAGTCTTCGCGAACGCCGCGGATTGATCGATGTGGCGCGCCTGTGCCATGTCCCAGAGGACGACCTCGATGTCTCTGCTGCCGCCGCCGAGGACCGGCAGCATCTCGGGACCGGCCTGCGCGGCGCGCAGTGCCTCGTCGCCGTACTCGGCGAGGCTGAGGAAGAACACCTGTGCGCCGTTGACGGTCTGACGCAACGACGCGTTCGCGTGC
>JAICSD010000241.1 GCA_025937075.1 Vicinamibacteria bacterium
CAAGCTCGCCGCATATCGCGAACCGGTCTGACCGATCCGCGTTTCAAAGTGTCGGTCAACCTGGTCGGTGGCCGCGCGCTCACCCCGCGCGAGTTCGCGCGAACCTCGGTGCGGACCATTGTCGGCGTCAGCCTCGCCTTCGCGGCGCCGCTGGGACAGTACGAGCGAACGAAACTGATCAACCTGGGCGCAAACCGCTGGACGTTCAAGCCCGAGGTCGGCGTCTCGCGCATCATCGGCCGGTGGACGATCGAAGGCTACGCCGGCGTGTGGCTGTTCACGACGAACGACGAGTTCTACGCCGGCGCATCCATCCGCACGCAACAGCCAATCGCGGCGCTCCAGGCGCACGCCAGCTACACCGTTCGGCCGCGCCTGTGGGCGGCTGCCGACGCGACGTGGTATTCGGGTGGAACGACAAGCGTCAACGGCGTGAGCAAGGGGGATCTGCAGCGGAACTCCCGCATCGGCGCATCGCTCTCGCTGCCATTTACGCGGCAGCAGTCGCTCAAGTTCGCCGCGAGCATGGGCGCCACGACGCGCATCGGCGCCGACTTCCGTACGGTTGCCGTCGCGTGGCAGTTCGCCTGGTTCGATTGAGCACTTCCGCCTTGGTAAGGCGGTGCGATCCTGCTACCGCGGGGATTTCATCGGGAAGTCGAACGCGCTGTACGTTCGTCAGGCACAACAGCACTCACCGTGCCGGCAAGGGACTGGCGAATTGCAGTCAATTGCTCCGCAGAAACGCGACGATGTCGGCGACGTCCTGCGCCGAAAGGCCGAGCTGCGCGGCGCTCAGCATCAGCGATTGCGTCATGCGCCGGCGCGAAGCGACGCGGGCGGCGGGAATGATCTGCGTCACGCCGCCCATGCTGCGCATCATGAGCGGGTCGCCCTCCTTGATCAGCAGGCCCTGAATCGTCAACCCGTCTTTCGTCTTGATCTCCGTCCCGTCGTAGCCTTGCGCGATCTCCGCGCTCGGGCGGGTCAGCGCCGTGGCGACGACGTCGGCAGCCTTTCCCCGCCCCCAGCCGTCGAGTGCGGGACCCAACTCGGCTCCGGTGCCTCCGATCGCGTGGCACATGAGGCAGGCCACCGTCGTGTTCCTGCCGCGTGCCGCATCGCCCTGAAGATTGACGATCTGATCGACTGAGAGCTCGGGGAGATCCGCCGCAGGCTGCGGTACGACGACCTCGTGCAGCACGATCCCGTCCGGGTCGTAGATGCCCGCCGCCTCGAGCGCCGGCCGCAGGCCGTAATCCGACCACTCGTTCGACATGCGGTTCAACAACCAGAGGGTCGCCGGCTCACGCACCGTACTGCCCGGCTGCGCGAAGTCGAGCATCGCCTTCGATGCGGCCGGATCCTTGATGAACGCGAGCGCGTCCAGCGCGAGCCGCCGATCGGCGAGCGGCAGCTTCGACGAGCCCGCACGCGCCGCCAGATCGCCAATGGCCGCCGGCACGTGCAGCCGCCACGCGATCCAGGTGAACGGGGCGGGCCACGCGATCGGATCGTCGCCCGGCGCAAGCTCGCGGCGCAGCCGCTCGTACAGCGCCGCTTCCTTTCCGGTAGCGCCGGTGCCCAACGCCTCCAGATAGCTGCGATCGCGGCCGTCGAATCCTCGCGCGATATCGACCAGGATGTCGAGCGCGGCGCCCTCGGGCTGATCGCGCATCGCAACCGCAACCTCGCGGCGGACGCCGGGGTCGGGGTCGCGCGCGAGCCGGCTGGATACCGGCAGCACGTCGAGATCCGCGCGCCGCATCGCCCTGAAGGCCGCGATGCGCAGCGCCGGATCCGAGTACGACTCAGGAGACCCGGCCCGCGCACGACCTTCAGGACCAAGCTGATACAGCAGGTAGATCGCACGACCGCGCATGTACGGATTGGGATCGTTCAACAGCGCCGCGACGGCGTCGACGGCGGCCGCCCCTCGCGCCTTCAGCCCTTCGAAACCGATCGCGCGTACGTTGACCGCCGGCGATCGAAGAGCCGTGATCAGTCCGTCGCTTGTCGCGGGATCGAAGACGGGCGGCTTCGACGTGAAGCCCTTCGGGGCAATCCTGTAAATCGACCCGGACAGCGTCTGGTCGAGGTCCTGGTGCCCGCCGACCCGCGGGTCGATCCAGTCGCTGACATACAGCGCGCCATCGGGACCGACGGCAATATCCGATGGACGGAAGAGCGTCTCGATCGCGCCCTTTGCGGTGGCGTTGCCCCCGACGAAGTCCGACCCGGCATACTGGTGCTTCACGTTCGACGTCATGAACACCTTCCGTTCGAGCGTGAACCCCGCGCCGTTGGGCACCGGCTTGTAAACGAATACCTCGTTCCGTCCAGCGTCCGCGGAGAAGAACGTTCCTTCCCACGACGGCCCGAGCGCGCCGCTCTCGTAAAAGACGTTGCCTGTCGGCGATCCGCCGCCGTACACGTCTCCCTCGGGCATGATGCCCGGATCTTCCTGGCGCCATTCCGCGATCGCGACAGATTCGCCGGGCCGGCGGTCCGCCTGCCACGTCCGCTGACCGTCGTTCGACGAGAAGCCGAAGTTCGCGTATTCCATGACCCAGCTCACGCGGCACGCCGGCGGATCGTCGTTGTCGTTCTGGAAGACATCCCCGAGCGAGGTGAGGGACTGCTCGTAGCTGTTGCGGTAGTTGTAGCCGATGATCTCTGCATTGGTTCCATCGGGGTTCATGCGCACGGTGAACCCCCCGACGTACACGTGCCCATCGTCGCTCGGCTTGCCCGCGTAGAGCGCCGGATCGTGTGGGAACTTGAACGGGCCGACGGGCTCGGGACGATACGAGCCGAAAATGCGAAACGTATTTCCAGATCGATCCGTGAACATCGCGCCGGTGTTACCCGAGTTGAACACCCATTTGCCGTCCGGGCCGACGGTCACGGAATGCAGCGAGTGATCGTGGTTGATGCCCTGGAAACCGGTGAGCAGCACGTCGCGCCGATCGACCGCCGGATCGAAGCGCTGATTGCGGTCGACGTCCGTGTAGACGATCAAGTCCGGCGGCTGCGAGACGACGATCTTGTTGTCGATGACGGCGACGCCGAGCGGCGCGATCAGCGCGGGCTCCTGCACGAACGTGTGCGCATCGTCGGCCTTGCCGTCGTGATCCGTGTCCTCGAGGACGACGATGCGATCGCCTTCGGGCTGCCGGGCATGGTGATAACGGTAGCGGACGCCTTCGGCCACCCAGATGCGTCCGTCTCGATCGATGTCCATGTTCGTCGGGTTGTGCAGGAGCGGAGACGCCGCCCACAGCGTGACTTCGAAGCCTTCCGGCACCTGAAAGAGATCGACGGGCACCCGCACGGGCTGGGAAGCAGACGTTTGTCCAGACTGCAATGAACGGGGTTCGGGCGCCTGCTCGGGAGCCGCGGCGGTCAACGCCAGCACGAGCATTATCAGCAGAGGAGAGAATAGGGGTCGGGCCATGTTGTCCTGAAGTATACCGATGCCGTTCACGACCGCGATACTGATCATCGTCCTTTCGTATACGTGGGTCTTCGACCCGCTCACGCCGAGAACGTTCGTCCTGGTGCCGATGACGGCCGTGACGGCGCTGGCGCTCTGGCATGCTGGCAGTGCAGGCGAGTGGGGACTGGCGAGAGCCGCATTCTTTCCGGCGCTGCGCGCCGCAGCAATCGTCACCGTCGTCGCGGTCGGCGCGATCCTCGCGGCCGGCGCGCTGCTCGGGACGCTGCACGACCGCCGCGATTTTCTCGGGAGCCTCGCCGGCCTCGTCGTCTGGGGAGGGGCGCAGCAGTGGGTGCTGCAGACGCTCGTGCTACGTGAAGCGCAGCACGCCACGTCGGATCGATTCGGAGTGCTACTCGCGAGCGCTCTGTTCGCCGCGCTCCACTTGCCGAACCCATTCCTGAGCGCGGTCACGTTCGCGGCGGGGCTCGCCTGGTGCGGGATCTACGCGAAGCACCCGAACGTGCTGCCGCTCGCGCTTTCTCACGCGCTCGGCACGCTGGCGATTCTCTACGCCTTCGACGAGGTCATCACCGGCAGGCTGCGCGTCGGGTACTCGTATCTGCAGCTGCTTCGGTAGTCGCGTGAGACCCCTCGTGACAGCGCTCACTCGTGCCGGAGCGCCACCATCGGCTGGACGCGCACCGCCCGTCGGGCGGGGACCAGGCAGGCGAACACGCCAATCGCGACGATCACGAGGATCGCCGTCACGAACGTGACGGGATCGTGCGGCGACGTCTGCCACAGTTGACTCTCGATGAGGCGATTCGTCGCGAAGCTCGCGGCAATGCCGATGACGAGGCCTGCGCCAACGAGCTGCAGGCCGAGTCGCAGCACCATTCGAATCACGTGGCCCCGGTCGCCGCCGAGCGCCATGCGAATCGCGATCTCGCGTGTCTGCTGCGAGACCGTGTACGCAAGGACGCCGTAGACGCCGAACGCCACCAGCACGACGCCCGTGCACGCGAAGATGCCGAGCACGAGCAGGCTGAATCGCGGGCGCGCGAAGAAGAACCGCTGCAGCAGGTCTTCGACGGTGATCGGCTCGATCACGGCAACCTGCCGGTCGATGGCCTGGATCTCCTGACGGAGCGGCATCACGACGCGCATGGGGTCAGCGGAAGTCCGGATCAGGAAAGTGAGCCCGGCCGGGCCGCGGAATGAAAATGGTATGAATACCTGCGGCACGGGCTGTTCGCGAGGGCCCTGATTCGCGACGTCGCGGCTGACGCCCACTACCTCGAACTGCGGGTCCGCGACCGGCACCGGCAGCGTGGCGAGGCGCGCCAACCGGACGACGCGTCCAAGCGGATCCTCGGATCCGAAATACCGCTTCGCGAATGCGTCGTTGATGACGGCGACGTGCTGCAGCCGCTCGACGTCGGTCGCGGACAGCGAACGGCCTCTCGTCAGAGGCATGCCGATCGTGTCGAACAGGCGGTCGCTGGCGAACTGCACGAACGTGCGCGTGTCAGGTGAAACCGCCTTTCCGGCGATCTGAAGGGGGCTGTCCATGCCCCCGAACGGCAGCCCGTTCGACACGGCAACGGAACGGACGCCGGGAATCGAGGCAATCCGATCGAGCGCCTCGCGATAGAACTGCCGCTGCTCTTCTGCAGACGGATTCTGCTTCGGTGGAAACGCCACGTTCGCGAAGAGCAGGTTGTGCGGATCGAACCCCAGATCGAACCCGACGAGCTTCACGAACGTCCGCATCAGAAGTCCGGCCCCGAGGAGCAGGACGATCGACAACGCGACCTGCGCAATGACCAGGCCTCCGCGCATCCTCGTCTGACGCCGAGCGGCGGTGGTCCGCTCGCCGAGCCCCGCGCCGGACACGAGGTCGCGACGCACGCTCTGGAGCGCGGGGAACAAGCCAAAGGCAAGCGTCGCAATCGCGGCGACGACCAGCGCGAAGACCAGCACGGGCCGATCGAGCCTGATCTGCGTTTCCCACGACACGCCCTGCCGCGGCATGTAGCGCGCGAGCGCCGCGATGCCTCCGTACGCGATGAGACAGCCCGCGACGAGACCGCCGACCGCCAGCAGCCCGCTTTCGACCAGCAGCTGCCGAACGATCCGGCCCCGGCTGGCGCCAATCGCCGAGCGAATGCTGATCTCGCGCTGTCGCGTGGTCGCACGCGCCAGCAGCATGTTGGCCACGTTGCAGCAGGCGATCACGAGCAGCAGGCTGACCGCGCCGAACAGCGTGTACAGCACGCCGCGAAATTCGCGAACGACCCAGTTGATGACCGTGATCACGCCCATGTGGAAGTGCGGCGGGTAGTCAGTCGGATGCTGCGCCGCGCGTCGGGAGGCGACGACGTCCAGCTGCGCCTGGGCCTCTTCTGGGGTGACGCCCGGGCGGAGATGTGCCTGGAATGCACGGAATCCGCGCGGCGTCCGCGGGTCGTCGCTCCTGGTGAGCGCAGATGGTATCCAGAGATCCGCGATGTTCCACTCGAATCACGGCGGCATGACGCCGATGACGGTGCGAGCCTCGCCGTTGAGGATCAACGTGCGTCCGATGACGCCGGGATCGGCATTGAACAGCCGTACCCACGCACGATTGTTCATGACCGCGACCGGCGGCGCGCCCGGCGCGGCATCCGCATCGCCGAACACCCGGCCAAGAAGCGGCGGCACGCCGAGAAAGTCGAAGCCGTTCGGCGTCATCCAGCCAATCGCGAGACGTTCCGCGCCGCTGTCGCTGACCCAGTGCATCGACTCGATGCTGGTGCCGACCACATCCTCGAACACGTTCGTCTGCTCCTGGTAGTCCAGGAACTCCTGGGCAGAATAGTACGGCCCGCGGAACACGCGGCCCGAGGCATCGTTCAGGACGACGTTGACCATGCGATCCGATCGCGAGTACGGAAACGGATCGAGCACGACGTTGCGCAGCACGCTGTAGATGACCGTCACCGCACCGATGCCAAGCGCGAGCGTCATGATCGCGACGAGGCTGAAGCCGGGCGTCCGCGCCAGCGTGCGAACGCCGTAGCTGGCGTCCCGACCCAGATCTTCCAGCCACAGCCGCACGCCGAACTGTCTGAGTGTCGACATGATCAGGGCTCGAATACACTCCTCATCCGCCGGCCTGTCAAGCCGAAAGCCCTCAATCGCGGCCGGGGGGCATCTCAGGGGCAAAGTCGGCCGGCTTTTGGGCAAGGTCCGTGGCGCGAAGACCCGCGTTGACGTGAATGGCTCCCGTCGTCACTTCACCCCGTTTCAGGCCGCTGAGAGAATTCACCCGGTGTGTAGGGAAGCGGACGCCTGAAAACTCCTTCCAGCCGTCGTAGCGCATCTCGGACGGAACCGGCCGATTCGGGTCCGCGAGCGAGATGCCAGCCGACGTGACCGGCAGCCCCGTGGCAGGATCGAGCGTGAAATCGGTTGCCTTGGTATCGTGCTCGATTCGCAGGACGTCCGGCTTTGGAGCCGTCACGCTGTA
>JAICSD010000333.1 GCA_025937075.1 Vicinamibacteria bacterium
CGATGTACTCGTCGAGATGGAACATCTCCACGCGAGGCCAGTCGATCTCGGGCAGCGAGACCAGGCGGCCGAGGAACGCCATCTGCGACGCGCCCGTCGCGGCGATGATTCGCGCGACCCCGCGCGCCGCAATCGCGTCCCTGATGCAGCGCGCGGCATGATCCGCCGCCGCGTCCGCGAGCGCGTCCGAGGTTGGAAATACTTTGAGATCCACGCATCACCCTCTATCGGTTGTAGTCGAACACCACGCGCTGCGCCGCCAGCTTTCGGCGCAGCGCACGCGAATCGACATCCTGAACGGCCAGGCGCCCGTCGATCGCGAGCTTCGCGGCAACGCCCGCCGCCTCTCCGATGATCATGTACTGCGGTTCCATCCGCAGCGTGGAATAAGCCACGTGCGTGGCCGAAACGCATACCGGCACCAGCAGGTTCGTTGCTTCCGCGCGCCTGGGCAGCATCACGCGATACGGAATCTGATACGGCGTCACCGGCACCTGCATGTCCCCTTCGTTCTCGACCGCCGTGCCGTCCGCGCTCGGCCTGCGCTGCACGTTGTGGGAGTCGCTGTTGTAGGAGCCCATGCCAATGGCATCCGGCTTCGCCAGCTCCGTCTGGATGTCCTTCTGCGTCATCACGTATTCGCCAATCATCCTTCGCGCTTCGCGGACGTAGAGCTGATACGGCCAGTGCTCCGTGTCCACGAATTCGTCGGCGCACAAGCCCCACTCGCGCATCTCCACCCCGAGCGACCGCGGCACCCGTGCATCGGTCGCGAGGAAATACAGGAAGCCCTCCACGTAGTCCACGTGCGCCTGCCGGATCCGCGCCCGCTCGGCGTAGCGGCCATTCGGATAACCGTAGCTGCCGCCGATGAAGTCCGTCGAGAACGCGCCGTTGTTGTTCGTGTCCGTCTTCCCGCGCTGCAGGATATCCGCTTTCATCACATCGTCGATCGTGAGCGGCCGGTGCAACTCCGCTTCGAGGAGCGGAAGATATCGCGCCAGCAGTTCGTAGCGGGCGGCATCGTAGCTGGCCGGCTGCGGCCACGCGACGCGGTTCGCCGGATCCTTCGTCATGCACAGGCGAAAGTTGTACGCCTGCACCCGCCTGTCGCCGACTCCGACCGCATCCGGCGACCGCGGCATGATCTCCGGCAACAGATGACCATGTGAATCGAGTGGGGAGACCGGCACGCGAAACTGATGGAACGGCGTGTGGTCTCGCACTCCCGCGAGCGATTCGTGGTACTCCGCGGTGCTCTCGCGCCCCCACGTGTAGCCGACGTGGGCTTGCGCCATCAGGTCCCCTTCATACGACGCGTCGACGAACACGCGTGCGGCGTAGCGTGCGCCGCGCTCGGCGATGATCTCCGTCAGACGCGTTCCCTCCCGGCGGATGCCGCCGCTTTCCGCCAGGCGCTCCCGTCGGAACACCGCGATGCGCGCCTCCTTCACGAGATCCTCGAATACCTCCTCGGCCACGTGCGGCTCGAAATGCCATTCGATCGGACGGCCGTATTTCCGTCCGACGCGCTCGAAGAACTCGAGCGAGTAGCCGCCGATGACCTCCTTCTTGCCGTAATCCGTCCAGCCCAGGCCGCCCGACACCATGCCGCCCAGATGTTCGCCCGGCGTAACGAGCGCCACGGACAGGCCTTCACGCGCAGCGCTGACCGCCGCGATCACGCCTCCGGCCGTCGAACCGTACACGACGACGTCGTAGTCGCGTCGGGGCGGCTGCGCGTACGGATGCGCCACCGCGATGAGCGCGAGAACCGCCGCTCCGAACACCATGACCGCGAGAGATCGTCGCACCAGTAGCCTCGCGTGGAAAGCTTGCGTAAACTAGGCCGCGGACGACGCGGCCCACGCGGACCACATCGTCGCCGGACCCAGCGCCCGGTCACTGTACCCGAAATCTCCCATATTGCTGCGAGGTCTCTGATGACACGTCTTTCGTTTGCCTTGTTCGCTTCAATTGTGACGCTGGCCGCCCAGCAGATCGGCGCCGGCCAGACGCCAGCACAACAGCGGCCTCTCAGGGTCATTGCGTTTGGCGCACATCCGGACGATGCGGAGTTGAGGGCGAGCGGGGTGGCAGCGTTGTGGGCCGCGCAGGGCGCGAAGGTGAAGTTCGTTGCGATGACGAACGGCGACGTCGGGCACTTCGCGCAGGCGGGCGGCCCGCTCGCGAAACGGCGCAAGGCGGAGGTGGCCGAGTGCGCGCGCATTCTCGGGATCGAGAACGAGGTGCTCGACATTCATGACGGCGAGCTGACGCCGTCGCTCGAGAACCGCAAGAAGATGGCGCGCCTCATCCGCGACTGGCAGGCCGACATCGTCCTCGGCCACCGCCCGAACGATTACCATCCGGATCACCGCTACACCGGCGTTCTCATGGACGACACCGCCGTCGTGGTCGCGGCGCCGTTCTTCACGCCGGATACGCCGCCGACGCCGCGCAATCCCGTCTACATGTACTACTCGGACAATTTCCAGAAGCCGACCCCCTTCGACCCGACGATCGTGGTCTCCATCGACGCCGCCGCTGACAAGAAGTGGCAGTGCATCTCGGCCATGCCGTCGCAGTTCGGGGATGAGGATTCGTGGCAGGCGCGGACGATTCCGAACGTGCCGAAGGGAGATCGCGAGCGTCCGGCGTTCCTGCTCGACATCGTGAAGCAGCGGAATGCCGCGGTCGCGGACAAGTACCGCGACCGCCTCGCCGCGCTCTATGGCAAGGAGAAGGCGGACAAGGTCAAATATGCCGAGGCGTTCGAGCTGACGCAGTACGGGCGGCAGGCCTCTGTGGACGAACTGAAATCAATGTTCCCGAAGTAGGGCCGCGGAACATACGGTTCTAGAGGGAGCCTCGGAACAACACGGAACACACGGATCTAACCGGGGAGCCTCGGAACAACACGGAACACACGGATCTACCCGGGGAGCCTCGGAACAAACACGGAACACACGGATCTACCCGGGGAGCCTCGGAACAACACGGAACACACGGATCTAACCGGAGAGCCTCGGAACAACACGGAACACACGGAACTATCCGGGAACCCCCGGAACAACACGGAACACACGGAACTATCCGGGAAGCCTCGGAACAACACGGAACACACGGATCTACCCGGGGAGCCTCGGAACAACACGGAACACACGGATCTACCCGGGGAGCCTCGGAACAACACGGAACACACGGAACTATCCGGGAACCCCCGGAACAACACGGGATGAACATGGATTACGCAAATGAAGATTGAAACATTTTTCTTGTTCCGTGCTTTCCGTGTACTCCGCGGCTCCAATTTCCGTGTGTTCCGTGGCTTCACGTTCAGTGTGATCCGCGGCGTCCTGCCCGTTTTGATCGGGTGCGTGGCGCTGTCCGCGGCCGACCCGCAGCAGCGGCCGGCCGTCACCCACGCGCTGCTCGTCACGCTGGACGGCATGCGCTGGCAGGAGGTGTTCGGCGGCATGCAGTCGAGCCTCCTGACGAAAGATGGCGGCGGCGTCACCGATCCGAAGCCGTTGGCGGCGCGATTCGACGGGCCGACGAACGAAGCGCGGCGCGAGAAGCTGATGCCGTTCTTCTGGACGGTGATCGCCAGGCAGGGACAGGTGTTCGGCGACCCGGCGCACGGCAGCGTCGCGCGCGTCACGAACGGCCTGCGGTTTTCGTATCCGGGATACAACGAGCTGTTGAGCGGCTTTCCCGATCCGCGTGTCGACAGCAACGACAGGAATTACAACCCGAACGTCACCGTCCTGGAGTGGCTGAACAGGCAGCCGTCCTTCGCCGGGCGCATCGGAGCGTTCGCGTCATGGGAGCTGCTCCCGTGGATTCTCAACGCGCCGCGGAGCGGCATTCCGGCCAACGCTGACGGCGGGCCGTTCTCGAAGCCCGCAAACGAGCACGAGAAGCTGCTCAACCAGTTCTCGTCTTACCTCCCGGCCTACTGGGCCGAGGAGCGATTCGATGCGCCGACGGCTATTGGCGCGCTGCAATATCTGCGCGTCCATCGACCGCGCGTGCTGTACGTGATGCTGGGCGAGACCGATGAGTGGGCGCACGGGCGGCGCTATGGTCTCTACCTCGATGCGGCGCAGCGCGACGATCGCGTCATCCGCGATCTCTGGGAGGCCGCGCAGGCGATCCCTGAATATGCGGGGCACACCGCCTTAGTGGTGACGACGGATCACGGCCGCGGCGACACGGCCGCGGACTGGACCGACCACGGAAAGAAGGTGCCCGCATCGGATCGCATCTGGATGGCCGTCCTCGGACCAGGCGTCTCTGCGGCGGGCCTTCGCGCGAACGTCAACGTCACGCAATCGCAGATCGCGGCGACGATCGCCGCGTTGCTGGGCGAAGACTATCGCGCCGCACAGCCGAAGGCGGCCGCACCGCTGGGCCTCCGCCCCTAGAGCGACGCGTTCGATCGCATGGAGGTGATTACCGACGACCGCGTTAGCTCGCCCTTGAAGACAGCGTCGCGCGGTAGTCGGCCGCGAACTGTTCGACCCCCTTGGTCGTGAGCTCGTGCGCGATGTCGAAACGCTGCCACGGCTGCCCCAGCTCGATCTCCTGGTAATCGATTCGCGTCCCAGTCGGTTGGTACGCGAACCGGTCGTCCGGCAACGGCATGCCGGCCGCCGACCACTCCTGCAGGATCTTGGCTGGAACGGTCACAAGATCTACGCCAATGGAAAAGCAGTACAAGAGATGCGCCAGTGACCGGATGCTCGCGGCCAATACGAGCACGTGGCGATCGCCCTTCTGGTACATGCGTCTGATGTTCGCGACCAAATCGACGCCGTTCTGCCCGTGGTCGTCGAGACGTCCGATGAACGGCGAGACGTACGCCGGTTCGGCGGTGCCGCTTGTGGCGGCGTACACGGCAGCCGCCTGGGACTGGGAAAAACACAATGTGAGATTCACCCTGATGCCGCGGCGTACCGACATTTCGGCGGCTCGCAATCCTTCCGCGGTGCATGGATATTTCACGTACGCGTTCGGTATCCACGAAAACATCTCACGGCCTTGCGCGAACATCTGCTCGGCTGTCGTGCGCAGATCCCCGAACACTTCGATCGACACACCGGCAGGGCCGACCAGCGGTGCGATTGCTCGCACGATTTTTCGGTACTCGTCCTCCTCTTGCTCGGGCGTCAGCGTGTGACCCGCGTTGACGAGGCGTTTGATCTCGGGGTTCTTCGCGATGAGCGACGGGTTTGTGGTCTGCCCGTCGACGAAG
>JAICSD010000236.1 GCA_025937075.1 Vicinamibacteria bacterium
AGAATTTGGGAGTTGGGAATTGGGAGTTGTTCAGCGAAGCGTAAAGGAGAGTTCGACGTCGACCCAGACGTCGACGGGATCACCTGCGCCGTTCTTGAGCCGTGCGGGGCGGAAACGCCAGGATCGAACCGTGCGGATGGCCTCCTCGTCCAGGCCGAAATGCGGATCGAGCGATCGAGTGATGCGGACTTGTCCGACGCTGCCGTCCGCCTTCACCACCGCTTCGAGGGCGACGACGCCCTGCACCTTCGCGCGCATCGCGTCGGCCGTGTAATTCGGCCTCGGGCTGTACGTCGGCTCGGGGTTCGAGATCCCGGCGCCCAGGCGGTAGATCCCTCCACCCGTTCCACCGCCGCTCCCCGGCCCCAGACCTGAGCCCGATCCTTCTCCGATACCAGGGCCGGCGCCGGTGCCTGCGCCACCCAGACTCCCCGAACCCTGCGATGGCGTCGCGACAGGCGACGGGTTTGCGATCACCCCCGGAAGCTGCTGAACGCCCGACGAAGCGATCTGCGCGGGAATGTTCAGCTCCTGCTTCGGCGGGGTGATGTCCTTCGGCTTCTCGAGCGGCTCGACCTTCGGCGGCTTCGTGACCGGGACGGTAATCTTTTCCTTGCCCGGCGCTTCGACCTTCCGTGGCGGCTCGATCTGCTTGTTCCCGCCGCCGCCACCACCACCACCGGGTCCGGGCTGGGGGATCCAGATGATGTTGTACTTCGTCTGATCGATTCCCGGGGTGACCGCCCGCGCAGCGGGCAGCCGCGTGGCGATGAAGAGAATCAGCAGAAATCCGAGAACGTGCGACACGGCGGACACGCTGAACGCATTGCCCCAGCGGCTCGTCAACTGGGCCGGCGCAGGCGTATCGCCGACGAGAAAGTGCGCGTTGGGACTGGCGCCCTGGTTCAGTGCGGGCATGCCGAGTTTCAGTGGATCCGGGATTGATACCGTGACTGCCATTTTCGCCGACCGCAGTCAGGACAGCAAGTCTGCAATATCGGTGCTAAATGCAGGTGCGCACGGGTCGCAACGACCGCGGCCTTCGTCCTCTCGTTTGGACGCCGGTATGTCGTGTTTGGTCGCGGCGGGCCGGAGGCACGCCGCTGAGTCTGACTGCGCTCGAGCTTCCTGCTGCGTAAGCGGATTACGCCGGCCAGTTGACGACTTCCAGATCGCGGGCGCCCGCCTGGAGGAGCGCAGATTCGATCGTGCTCCGGGGCACGTTGTCGAGGCGATCGTCGAGGTCGTGCACGCCCAGGAGGACCGCGCCGCGCTCGATCCCCTCCTGCAGCGCCTCGGCGCGCGAGGGTTCGACGCCGGCCGACGAGAGTACCGACGCCACGCCGCCGGCGACGTGGCCGGCGGCCTCTCCAAGGCCCGCGGAGAGCGGGCCGGCCGCAACGATGGGCCCCACACCCGGCATGACGAACGCGAGCGTCGCGAGCAGCAATCCGCTCAGCTCGCCGAGGCGCGCCGCGGGACGCGACTCCTCCACTTCCGCGCCGGGCGTCGCGTTCATCTGCTGCGCGAGCGCTCCTGCCTCGTCGTGGTTGCGGGAGACGACGGAGATCCGATCGCGGGCGACGCCCGCGGCATGCAGCGCACGCGCGGCAGCCGCCGCCGCAGCCGGGTGATCGAACAGTCCGAGAATGAGGCGATGGGCCAATTCAACCTCCAACAACCAACCTTCCGACTTCGCGCTTCCACCTTCGCCGCTTGCGCGGCCACGGCGGACACGTCGCGCTACGGCGGGCAAGCCGACGTCCGACCTCCGACCTCCGGTATTGTATTCCGGTGATCTTCGATGCGGCCGTCATCGGCGCGGGGCCGGCCGGGTGTACCGCGGCGCACGGGCTGGCGCGCCGCGGCGCGCGCGTGGCGCTCATCGACGGCAGCCATCCGCGCGAGAAGCCCTGCGGAGGCGGCGTGACGAGCCGGGCGCTCGAACTGCTGGCCAACGGAGGGCTGCACATCGAGACGGACGGCCAGTCCATCGATTGCGCCATCTTCGAGTCCGGCCGGCGCAGCGCAACAGTCCCGCTCGATGGCGAACCTGTGATGCGCGTGTTCACGCGCCGTGCGTTCGATCGTACGCTGCTCGATCTCGCCACGATGGCGGGCAGCACGCACGTGCCGCTGCGCGTCATGACGATCGAGCGCGACGGCGGAGGATGGATCGTTGGCACTCGGGACGCAGCGATTCGCGCGCGATGGCTGATTGGCGCCGACGGGCCGGCTGGCATCGTCCGCAAACGCGTGTTTCGTCCATTCACGCGGACGCAGCTCTCGATTGCGGCTGGGACGTTCGCAGATACGCCCAGCGTCTCGGAAATCGTGATCCGGTTCACTCACGAGCCGGCGGGTTATCTCTGGTCGTTTCCGCGCCGCGATCATCTCGCCGTTGGCGTCTGCGCACAGGCGGACGCCGGATCGAGCGCACATCTGCACGGGACAGCCGACCGGTGGCTCGACACGTACGCGCCCGCGGTGGGCCGCCGGCGGCGGCGCTATGCGTGGCCGATTCCGTCGTTCGATGAGGGGGATCTCGATCGAGAACAGCCCGCCGGCGATGGGTGGCTCCTCGCCGGGGACGCGGCCGGGCTCGTCGATCCGATCACTCGCGAAGGGATCTTCTTCGCGGTGTACTCCGGTGCGCTCGCGGCCGCGAGCTTGTGCGGATGCGAACCCGCGCGCGAGTACGCTGCCGCGGTGCGGGACGATATTCATGCGGAACTGAAGCACGCCGCGCGGTTGCGCCGCGCCTTCTTTCAGCCGCGGTTCACCGGACTGCTGATCGACGCCTTGAACGCGAGCGCAGGCATCCGCCGCGTGATGATCGATCTCATCGCCGGCCGGCAACCGTATGCGACGCTGAAGCGCGCGCTGCTGGAAACGCTGGAAGTCAAATTCATGTGGAGGTTGTTTGCGGGCTGAGGCGGCCGCGAACGTGGCGCGGTCCTTTCAGGGCCGCGAACATGGCGCGCGCCTTTCAGGCCCGCGTTCACCGCGCCAGATATCCGTCGCGGGCGCGCACCACCGCATCCGTGCGGTTGACGCGCACCGTGATCGTCCGCCACTGCTCCTCACCGGGCGTGATAGGCGTTGACGGCGTGTAGCCGAGCAGGTATTGGTGCCGTAGCTCGTTCGCGATCGTCCGAACCGTTTCCATCGACTGCTTCGCATCGGCAGGCTTGAACGAGCGCCCACCGGTCAACGACGCGAGCTCCGCGAACAGCGCCGGACGCGTGCGGCCCAGCGCAATCGGATACACCATCACGTCCGATCGTCTCGCGCGGTCCAGCGCCTGCGCTGCCGTGGCCGTGCTGTAGCGATCGGTGCCGTCGGACAGCAGCACGAGCGCGCGCCGCCCTTTCGCCGTCTGGATCGCGTCGATGCACTGGATAATCGCGTCGTAGAGTCCCGTCGTCCCCCAATTGTCGAGCCCTGAAACCGCCTGCACCTGAGCGGCGCGATCGGTCGAGAGCGGACCGAGCGTCTCGACTTCGGAACCGATCGCGACCACCATCGATTGGTCCTCGGAGCGCAGCGCGTTGAGGAGCTCCCGTGCGGCATCCCGCGCCATGGGCAGTTCGCGGCCGGCCATGCTGAAGCTGCGATCGATGGCGACGGCGAGCGACAGCGGAAAGTTCCCTTCCGTGAACGTCCCGATCGCCTGCGGACGCCCGTCCTCGAGGACAGTAAAGTCGCCGCGTGTGAGGCCGGTGATGGGCTGGCCGTCGTGGTCGGCGGCCGCCGCATAGACCTCGACCGCATTCACACCTGATGTGAACTGACCGCTGGCGACGCCGCCCGCCCCAAGCAGGCCCACGAGCGCCGCCACCGCCCACGCCCCCCGGCGAGAGGTGATAGAATCGGCCGATCTCTGGCGATAACCGAAAGGGTTCGTTATGCTTGGCAGCGTGGGGGTTCCCGAACTCGTCATCATTCTGTTCATCATCATTCTGATCTTCGGGGCGAACCGCCTGCCGGAGATCGGCCGCGGGATCGGCAAGGGCATCCGCAATTTCAAGGAAGCCACCCGCGACGGACAGAACGATCGCACCTGAATGTTTGACGGCCGGGCCCCCACCGGCCGCTCAGATCACGATCCGCGAATCGCCGACCCGCCGCGTGATTCGCTCACGATCCAGCCATTCCAGTAGCGGGATCGCATACTTCCGCGTCACACCGAATCGATCCTTGAAGCCAGCCACATCGAGTGTCGGCGGCGCGTCCGCGGCTTTGAGCGCGCTCATGTCGTGCTTGAGGCGCTCGAGCGTCTCCGTGTGAAAGAGGAGCGCGTCGACTTTCGTGAGCGTCTTCTGCCGCAGCAGCAAACGGACGACGCGGTCCGCCAGTTCAGAGGACACACGGGCCGCTGACGCCGCCTCCTGAATCCCGGGAGGCGCGAGGCCGGCGTCCCGAAACACCCGCTCGAGCGCCGTCCGGGCAACCGTTTCCTCCGCCGTCAGCGTCACGCCGCGCCCGGGAAGCGAGATCCGGTCGCGAACGACGAGCGTGCCGGCGTCGGCGAGGTCGGCAAGCACCTGGGGAAACAGGACGGGTGCCGCGGCGCCGAACACGCGTTCACGCGCCTCTTCGCGAGGCAGCCCTTCGGAATGCGGCGCTGCGCCATGGTGCTGTTCGACGGCGCGCACGAGACGCGCGGCCAGCGCTTTCACCAGCGCCGCGCTGAAGAGCATGTCCGCAACCAGTACCGCGAGGCGCTCCTGCGCAAGATTCGACGCGAGCGACGCGGCCGCGTCCACGGAGAGGCCCGCGCGCCGGGCAAGCGCCGGGATGGGCAGGCCCGTAGCGCCCCGCTCGTCGATGAACGCGAGCGCCGCCTCGCGGGCGGAGCTGTTCAACCGCCCAAAGCGCGTCGACGCCGCTGCCGTCCTGATTGGCGTTCTCGCAGGCAGCGGGTCGAGGACGCGGCCGCCGCCAATCGTGTGCGGCGGTGAATACGCGCGGAGGATGAACTGATCGCCGCGCGTCAGGACGGCCGGTGCTTCGAGGCGGATGCGGGCGAATGCGCGATCGCCTGGCGGCAGTTCGCTAATCCCGCGGCCCGTGCTGTCGGCGAGCGAGGCCAGCGCCACGCGGCCGAGCACTTCGACCGTGCCGTGATGAAACCGCACGCGGGCGCCGTGGCGCAACGGTTTCCCGTCCGGCAGCAGGTCGAGGACCACGTCGAACCGCCGCGTTCCATCGAGAGCGCCCGGCGCGGTCAGGGTCGCGCCGCGCTGCACGTCCGCCACGTCCACGCCGGCCAGGTTTACCGCCACGCGCCGTCCCGCGCAGGCGACGGATTGTGCGTGGCCGTGGACCTGAATTCCGCGAATCTTCACCGGCCGTTCGGCCGGCATGAGCACCAGCTCTTGATCCGCCGCGATGGAGCCGGCAGTCAACGTGCCCGTCACCACCGTTCCGAACCCGCGCATTGAGAAGACGCGATCGATTGGAAGGCGAGGCGCGCCGTCGGCCGGCCGCTCCCGCACCGCGGCTGCAAGGCCCGCGATCGCCTGCTCGAGCACGGGCAGGCCATCGCCCGTCTTCGACGAGATCGGGATGATAGGCGCGCGCTCCATCGGCGAGCCCGCGAGCAACTCCCGCACCTCGAGGCGCGCGATCTCGAGCATGTCCGCATCGGCGAGGTCGATCTTCGTCAGCGCGACGATCCCGCACGGAACCTGCAGCAGGCGGCAGATCGCGAAGTGTTCGCGCGTCTGCGGCATGACGGACTCGTCGGCGGCGACGACCAGCAGCACGGCATCGATCCCGCCGACACCGGCGAGCATGTTCTTGACGAACCGCTCGTGGCCGGGCACGTCGACGAAGGCGACATCGCACCCGCCGATCTCCGCATACGCGAAGCCGAGATCGATTGTGATCCCCCGCGCCTTCTCTTCTTTCAACCGGTCCGGATCGATCCCGGTGAGCGCGCGCACGAGCGCACTCTTGCCGTGATCGATGTGTCCCGCCGTTCCGATCACCAGCGATCTCATCGTTTTCATCCCAGGGGCTTCGCCCCTCGGACTCCCCAACACGCTCGCTCGCGCCGCTCGCTCGCTGGCCGTGCGGAGGTCATCTTCGCCCCCGCTTCGTGGCGCGCCCTCTGTGTCCCGGCCGCCCTTTGCGCTTTCCCGCCTTCAGATGCGCTTCGCGCTTCGGCTCGGCCTTGCTCCGGCGAGGCCCGCGGTTCCGCTCCGACGTGCGCACGCGCTCGAGGATGTCGACCAGCCCGAGATCCACCTGCCTCCGCTCCATGTCGACCTTGATCACTTGCACGCGGACGCGGTCGCCGAGCCGATACACCTGGCCCGTGTTCTCTCCCCTCAGGATGTGCGCGCGCTCGACGAACCGGTAGTAATCATCCGCCATCGTCGACACGTGCACCATGCCCTCGACGAAGTGCTCGATCAGCTCGATGTAGAGACCGAATGCGGTCACGCCCGTGACGTAGCCCTCGAACTCGTCGCCGACCTTGTCGGCCATGAAGCGGACCTTCTTCCATTGAACCAGCTCGCGCTCGGCATCGGTCGCCCGACGCTCCCGTTCCGAGGTGTGGCGCGCAACTTCGGGCAGCTCGTCCGTCATCTCTTCGCGGCGCTCTTCGGCCATGCCGTGCCGCGACTCGCGCAGGCTGCGATGGACGACGAGATCGGGATAGCGGCGAATAGGTGACGTGAAATGGGTGTAGCTCCCGGCAGCGAGGCCGAAGTGCCCGAGGTTCGACGGATCGTACCGCGCCTTCTGCATCGTGCGCAGCAACAGGAACGCAATCGGTTTCTCTTCCGGCGTTCCCGCGATGCGCTCGACGAGCCGCTGGAAATTACGTGGCTTCACCGCGCCGGGCTGAGCGCCCAGGCTGTAGCCGAGCGTCGAGATGAACTCCTCGAACTCCTCGACCTTCAACGGATCCGGCTGCTCGTGGATGCGGTACAGCGTCGGGACCTCGTGCTCGTCGAGATGCTCGGCGACCGTCTCGTTGGCGACGAGCATGAACTCTTCGATGATCCGGTGCGCGACGTTCC
>JAICSD010000062.1 GCA_025937075.1 Vicinamibacteria bacterium
CTCTTCCATCGTCCGGATGTTGCGCAGCGGAACGTCAGGCAACACGGCGGCAACCGCTGATTTGACGGCCGGGAGCACGCTGTAAGGCGGACCACTCGTCCTGACCACCAATTCGCCGCCATACACGCGTGCTTGGGTCATCGGAACGTACGCTTCGGACCGTGGCTCGGTCTCGAGGCTCGTCTGGTGCACGTCGCCAACGACCCCCACTATCGTGCGGTTCTCCTTGTTGATGGTCACGACGCGGCCGATCGGACTCTCGCCGGGAAAGTATTTCCTGGCGGCCGATTCGTTGATGATCACGACGTTCGCGGCGTCTCTTCGATCGTTGCCGTCGAACAGGCGGCCGCTCCGCAGCGGAATGCGCAGCGCCGCATGGTAATCGGCCGTCACCTCCCGGATGCTGATCCCATCGTCGACGCTCTTCTCGAGTGTCTTGCCGGGAACGGCGATCGAAGTCACGCTCATGCTGCCGCCGAGGGGCATGCCGCCGGCGATCATGGACGCATGGACCACGCCGGGGACGTTGCTGATGCCCTCGACGACGCGCACGAGCGAAGGCGAGTTATCCGGCGGCGGCCGGACGTCCAGCCGCGGGGCGACCATCGTCGTCAGCACGTTCTCCGGACTGAACCCGGGATCGATTCGCATCAGCGACGCGAAGCTGCCGATGAAGAGCGCTGCGCCGACGAGCAGCACGACCGCCAGCGCGACTTCGCCGACCACGAGCGCGCTCCGCAGGCGTCGACGTCCGGCGCCGGCACTGGTGCGGCCGCCTTCCTTCAACGTCTCCGACAGCACCGGGCGCGACAATTGAAGTGCGGGGACAATCCCGAAGAGAATGCCCGTCAGGAGCGACAACGCTGCCGCGACCGCGAGGACCCGCATGTCGAGCGAAATTGTCGCGACACGCGGGACGCCGGTGGGCATGGCGCTTCTGAGGACGCGGACCGCCCATGTCGCCACGACGATCGCGCATGCCGTTCCCAATGCCGACAGGGCGAGGCTCTCGATCAGCAGCTGTCGCACGAGGCGCCATCGAGCCGCCCCGAGCGCGGCGCGTATGCCGATCTCGCGCTCGCGCGCGCTCGAACGTGCGAGGAGGAGATTGGCGACGTTCGCACACGCAATCAGCAGCACGATCGCGACGGCGCCGAGCAGCATCAGCATCCATGAACGTGTCCGGGATCCCACGATGTGATCGACGAGCGGCCGAACGCCTGCCCTGCTGTCCTTGTTCCACTCGGGATGCGCCCTTTCGAGCGCCGACGCGATTTGATCCATCTGCGCCGATGCCTGCTCGAGCGAGACTCCCGGCTCGAGGCGCGCGATGACCTGGAGATAGTAGCTGTGGGACTGCGGGTCGCGGATGCGCTGGTTCGCCGGGACCACGTACGGGATCCAGATCTCGGGCGCCTGCGCGATGCCGTTGTTCGGGTAGGCGAAGCCTGGCGGCATCACTCCGATGACCTCATACCCGGTGCCCTTGTCCACGACGTCATCCAGCGGAATCGTGCGGCCGATGATGCCCGGGTCGCTGCCGAACCGGCGCCGCCACAACCCATCGCTGAGAATCGCGACGTGATCGCGGCCCTCGATTTCGTTCGCGGCCGTGAACGGGCGACCGATCGCGGGCCGCACGCGCAGCACGTCGAAGAAACCGGCGGTCACACGTTGGGGCACGATGGACTCCGGTTCGGTGCCAGGCTCGTGAAGCGTCAGCCAGCCGCTCCCGATCGCCGCCATGGACTCGAACACGTGCTGCTGCGCCGCCCAGTCCATGTAGTTCTGCGGTGCGACGGCGGACAGGGCATCCGGGTCGCGCGTATCCGCCGCGCGTGCGGCTGCCCCCTGACGCTGCGCGCGTCGCTCCCCGACAGCGACCAGACGATCGTGTTCGTCGAAGGGCAGACCTCGAAGCACGACGGCGTCGACGACGGAAAAAATCGCCGTCGTCGCGCCGATCCCGAGCATCAGGACGAGCAGTGCGGCAATGGTGAAGCCTTTCGATGCTCGCAGAGATCGGATCGCCGCCTTCAGATCGTCACGCATTGGCGCCTCATGTGTCAGCCCGCTCGCTCGCGCTCATTCCGATGCTGCAGTTCGCTGAACCGGACGGACTTCCTTGACATGGACCGTCTTGATGTTCACGAATTCCTTGATGCCGTAGCTTCCGAGCTCGCGGCCGTACCCCGATTGCTTCACGCCGCCGAAGGGGAGACGCGGATCGGACGCGACGAAGCCATTGACGACGACGGTGCCGGCTTCGAGTGCCGACGCCACCCGCTCGCCGCGCGCGAGATCCTGCGTGAACACCGCGGCGCCGAGCCCGAAGATTGTATCGTTGGCGATCCTGATGGCGTCCGCCTCCTCCTTCGCGGCGATGATGGCCGCGACTGGCCCGAAGATCTCGTCATCATAGGCGGGCATCCCGGGCGCGACATCCGCGAGAACGGTGGGCGGATAGAACGCACCATCGCCCGCTGGAACCTCACCACCGAGCAGGCATTTCGCGCCGCGCGCGATGGATACGCCGACCTGCTCGTGCACGCTGTCGCGCAGATCGCGACGGGCGAGCGGCCCCACATCGGTGCCATCGGCCAGCGGATCTCCCGTCTTCTTCTCCTTCATCAAGGCAACGAAGCGGTTGGTGAACGCCTCGCGCACGCGATCGACCACGATGAATCGCTTGGCGGCGATGCAGCTCTGGCCGCTGTTGATGAGGCGCGCCTCGACGCAGGTGCGCGCGGCGCTCTCCAGATCGGCGTCGTCCAGAACGATGTAGGGATCCGATCCGCCCAGCTCGAGGACCGTTTTCTTCAGGACGGCGCCGGCTTCTGCCGCGACCGCCTTGCCCGCGGGCGTGCTGCCCGTCAGCGTCACCGCTCTGACGAGCGGGTGTTCGATGATTGCCTGAACCTGCGGGTTGCCGATCAGCAGCGTGCGAAACGTGCCGCGCGGACAGCCCGCCTGCATCAGGATCTCTTCGATGACGAGCGCGCAGCCGGGCACGTTGGACGCGTGCTTCAGGATGCCGACGTTGCCGGCCATCAGGGCGGGCGCGGCGAACCGGAAGACCTGCCAGAGCGGGAAATTCCACGGCATGATCGCAAGCACGACGCCCAGCGGCTGGAACGCAACGTAGGCCTTCGAGCCATCTGAATTCATCGCCTCGGGCGCGAGCTGCGCTTCAGCGTTGTCCGCGTAATACTCGCAGGCCCAGGCGCACTTCTCGGCTTCCGAGACTCCTTGCTTCAGCGGCTTGCCCATCTCGAGCGCCATCAACCGCCCGAGCTCGTCCTTGCGATCGCGCAGGATTGCAGCGGCGCGCCTCATGCGCGCGGCGCGATCCGCGAATGACGTCGTGCGCCAGGTCTTCCACGCTGCGTGCGCTTGCGCGACGCCGTCCGCGGCCTCGGCGGGAGCCAGCTCGGCGTACGTCCGAATCGGCTGTCCTGTGGCGGGGTTCACTGACGTGATGGACACGATCCCTCTCCTTCCGAACACCCTGGCGAGATCGAGATCATAGGTGCAATCCGCCGCGCTCCGCAGCTGGACCATTCACGACACGAGCTGTCGGGTTTCACTCGCCTTCATCGGCAATTCTCTTCCGCGCCGCGACAGCCAAGCGGAACAACCCTTGAATTGAAATCGACGGAGCATCTTCCGCCTGAAGGCGGAAGGCCCATCGTGAGGTGTAGACGAACATGGCTGAGACGACTGCTGATTTCCTGCTGGAGCGCCTCGGCGCCTGGGGCATCCGGCGCATCTACGGATATCCCGGCGACGGCATCAACGGCATCCTCGGCGCGCTCGATCGCGCGAAGGACCGCATGCACTTCGTGCAGGTCCGGCACGAGGAGATGGCTGCGTTCATGGCCTGCGCGCACGCGAAGTTCACGGGCGAAGTCGGCGTGTGCATGGCGACATCCGGGCCCGGCGCGATTCACCTGCTGAACGGCCTCTACGACGCGAAGATGGATCACCAGCCCGTCGTCGCGATCGTCGGGCAGTCCGCCCGGGCCGCGCTCGGCGGCGACTTCCAGCAGGAAGTCGATCTCATTTCGCTCTTCAAGGACGTGGCGCGCGAGTACGTGCACATGGCGTCCACGCCGGAACAGATCCGCCATCTCGTCGACCGCGCCGTCCGGATTGCGAAGGTTGAACGCACGGTCACGTGCATCATCCTGCCGAACGACGTCCAGGAGCTCGACGCGGTCAAGGAACCGCCGCTGGTGCACTCGTCGGTTCACTCCAGCATCGGCGTCGCGTCGCCATTCATCATCCCGCACGACGACGACCTGCGGCACGCGGCGGACATTCTCAACAGCGGCAGTCGCGTGGCCATGCTCGTCGGGGCGGGTGCGCTGCACGCCGCCGACGAGGTGCGCGAGGTCGCCGACGTCCTGAGTGCGGGGGTCGCGAAAGCGCTGCTTGGCAAGGCGGTGCTGCCGGACGATCTGCCGTTCGTCACCGGCGCTATCGGGCTGCTGGGCACGAAGCCGAGCTGGGACATGATGATGTCCTGCGATACCCTCCTGATGGTCGGCACGAACTTCCCGTACTCGGAGTTCCTGCCGAGACCGGGCCAGGCGCGCGGCATTCAGATCGACATCGACGGACGGCTGCTCGGTATCCGATATGCCACCGAGTTGAACCTCATCGGAGACGCCGCGGAGACGCTGCGCGTGCTGATTCCGTACCTCGAGCGAAAGACCGACCGCTCCTGGCGCGATCAGATCGAGAAGAACATTGCTGAGTGGTGGAGGGTGCTCGAGGCTCGCGCGATGAACGACGCGAACCCGATCAATCCTCAGCGCGTGTTCTGGGAACTCTCCTCCCGACTGCCGGACAACTGCATCCTCTCATCGGACTCGGGTTCGTCCGCGAACTGGTACGCGCGGGACGTGAAGATTCGCCGCGGGATGATGGCGTCGCTCTCGGGCTCGCTGGCGACGATGGGGCCTGGCGTGCCGTACGCGATCGCGGCGAAATTCGCGTTTCCCGATCGCGTCGCGATCGCGCTCGTCGGCGACGGGGCGATGCAGATGAACGGCATCAACGAGCTCATCACCGCGTCGCGCTACTGGCGCGAGTGGAGCGACCCGCGCATGGTCGTCCTCGTCCTGAACAATCGGGATCTGAATCAGGTGACGTGGGAGCAGCGGGCACTCGCGGGCGATCCTCGCTTCCCGGGATCGCAGAGCCTGCCGGACTTCCCGTACGCACGCTACGCAGAGGATCTCGGCTTCCTCGGAATCCGCGTCGACCGGCCCGAGGAGATCGGGCCCGCATGGGATCGCGTTCTCTCGGCCGACCGTCCGGCGCTGCTCGAGGCGATCACCGATCCGAACGTGCCGCCGCTGCCGCCGCACATCTCGCTCGAGCAGGCAAAGCACTTCGCCTCGTCGGTGATGGCCGGCGACGCCGACTCGCTCGGCTTCATCAAGCAGACGATCAAGGATGCGGCCGAGAGTTATCTACCGCACAAGCGGTGACGGAGGTTGGAGGTTGGGCGCCTGCGGCCCGAGCGAGGCGACGGACGTGCCTCGGAGGAGAGAGCCACATTGCAGGTTAGCAGCCGTACGCCGACTCGCGCCGAAACGCCGGTCGCACGATTAGAAGTACACGCGTACACGATCCCGACCGACGCGCACGAGTCGGACGGCACCTTCGAGTGGGATGCGACGACGATGATCGTCGTGCACGCAGAAGGGGGCAACGCGACGGGCGTCGGATACACGTACTCCGATCAATCAGCGGCACGTCTCATCAGCCGCGTACTCTCGGAGCGGCTGAGCGGCGCCGACGCCATGGACGTCGAAGCCTCTTACGACTCGATGGTGCAGGCGGTGCGAAATCTGGGACAGCAAGGAATCGCCGCGACGGCGATCTCCGCGATCGACATCGCGCTGTGGGATCTGAAGGCGCATCTGCTGCAGGTGCCGCTGATCTCGCTCTTGGGCGCCGCGCGCGACGCGATACCCGTCTACGGCAGCGGCGGCTTCACGTCGTACTCGATCGACAGGCTCCAGGATCAGCTCGGCGGGTGGGCCCAAAGCGGGATACCGGCCGTCAAGATGAAGATCGGCCGCGACGCTGCCGCGGATCGGGAGCGCGTCCACGCCGCCCGCGCGGCAATCGGACCAGACGTCGACCTGTTCGTCGACGCCAACGGCGCGTACGACCGGAAGCTGGCGTTGAGCCAGGCAGAACGCTTCGCGGCCGACGACGTACGCTGGTTCGAGGAGCCCGTGTCGTCGGACGATCTCGACGGCCTCCGGCTGCTTCGCGATCGCGCACCGGCCTGCATGGACATCGCCGCCGGCGAGTATGGCTACGACCTCCAGTACTTCCGCCGGATGCTCCAGGCCGGCGCGGTGGACGTGCTGCAGGCGGATGCGACGCGGTGCTGCGGCGTGACCGGTTTCCTCCGTGCGGCGGCGCTCTGTGACGCGTGGGGGCTGCCGCTCTCGGCGCACACCGCGCCGAGCGTGCACGCACATCTCTGCTGCGCCGCCGCGCGCACCAGGCATCTCGAATACTTCCACGACCACGCGCGAATCGAGGGGATGCTCTTCGAGGGAGCGCTGCAGCCGATTGATGGCACGCTGCGGCCGGATCGATCGCGTCCCGGCCTTGGCGTTGAATTCAAGCGCACCGATGCGGCGCGATTCGCCCTCTGAGAAGCCACTGATGGCCACACCGATCGATTTGCAGGAGCACACCACCTCACATCCACCGTACAAGCGCGAGGCCGCGGCAATTGATGCGGAACGGCTTGCGAACGACCTCCGACAGGTCGTCCGGGGCGAAGTGCGATTCGATCGGGGGAGCCGCGCGCTGTACGCGACGGACGGATCGAACTACCGTCAGGTGCCGATCGGCGTGGTCATCCCGCGCGACGTGGAAGACGTCGAACGCGCGATGCACGTGTGCAGGCGGTACGACGCGCCTGTCTTCGGTCGCGGCGGGGGCACGAGCCTCGCCGGCCAGTGCTGCAACGTCGCCGTATGCTTCGATATGTCGAAGTACATGAACCGCGTCCTCGACATCGATCCGGAGCGCCGGCTCGCGCGCGTCCAGCCCGGCACGATCCTCGATGACTTGAGGCACGCGGCGGAGCGGTACAACCTGACGTTCGGTCCGGATCCCTCGACCCACAATCACTGCACGCTCGGTGGGATGATCGGCAACAACTCCTGCGGCGTGCATTCCGTCATGGCGCAATTCAACGGCCCCGGGCCGCGTACGTCTGACAACGTCGAATGGCTCGACGTACTCACGTACGACGGCGTTCGCATGCGCGTCGGTTCGACGACCGATGAGGAGCTCCGGCGGCTGGTGACCGAGGCGGGCCGGCGGGGAGACATCTACCGGCGGCTGAAAGCGCTCACCGATCGCGTCGAGGGGCAGATCCGCAGCGACATTCCGGATATTCCGCGTCGCGTCTCGGGCTTCAACCTGACCGCGCTGCTGCCGGAGCGTGGATTCAACGTCGCACAGGCGCTGGTCGGCAGCGAGAGCACGTGCGTCCTCGTGCTGGAAGCGATGGTGCGCCTGATTCCGAGCCCGCAGGCCCGATCTCTGGTCGTGCTCGGCTACCCGAGCGTCTTCGAAGCCGCGGACCACGTTCCCGAGATCATGGCGCACCGCCCGATCGGGTGCGAGGGCATGGACGATCAGCTCGTGAAGGACATCGAATCGATCGGCTACGAGACCGAGACACTCGAGGTCCTGCCGGAGGGTCAGGGATTTCTGCTGGTCGAGTTCGGCGGCTCGACCAAGCAGGAGGCAGACGCGCACGCGCACGAGATGATGGACGCGTTGTGTGGGGCGCCGCATCCGCCGACCATGAAACTGTTCGACGATCCCGCTGAAGAGCACAAGGTGTGGAAGGTGCGCGAGGCCGGGCTCGGCGCCACCGCGCACGTGGAGTCGTCGCGGCCCACGTGGGAAGGGTGGGAGGACGCTGCGGTCCCGCCGGACAAGCTTGGACGCTATCTTCGCGCGTTCCGTGACCTGCTGAAGCGGCATCGCTTGCACGGCGATTTGTACGGGCACTTCGGCCAGGGCTGCGTTCACACGCGCATCGACTTCGATCTCGAAACCGCGGCCGGGATTCGCAACTATCGCTCGTTCGTCGAAGACGCTGCCGACCTCGTCGTCAGCCTTGGCGGATCGCTGTCGGGCGAGCACGGCGACGGGCAGTCGCGCGGCGAACTGCTGCCGCGGATGTACGGGCCCGAGCTGATGGACGCGTTTCGCGAGTTCAAGTCGATCTGGGATCCCGCCTGGCGCATGAACCCGGGGAAAGTGATCGATCCGTACCGCCTCGACGAGAATCTGCGGCTGGGCACGAGCTACAACCCGCCGCAGCTCCGCACGCATTTTCAGTTCCCGAACGAGGAGGGCAGCTTCTCGAAGGCGACGCTCCGGTGCGTCGGCGTCGGTGATTGCCGGAAGCTCGAGGGCGGGACCATGTGCCCGAGCTTCATGGTGACGCGCGAGGAGATGCATTCGACGCGCGGCCGCGCCCGGCTGCTGTTCGAGATGCTGCAGGGGGATCCGCTGAACGGCGGCTGGCAGGACGAGCACGTCAAGGAAGCGCTCGATCTCTGTCTGTCGTGCAAGGGCTGCAAAGGGGATTGCCCGGTCAGCGTCGACATGGCGACCTACAAGGCGGAGTTCCTCTCGCACTACTACGAGAAGCGCGCGCGCCCGATTACGGCGTACTCGTTCGGCCTGATTCATTACTGGGCCCGTATGGCGTCTTACGTCCCGCGCCTCGTGAACTTCGCGACGCAGACGCCCGGGTTGAGCGCGATTGCCAAGGCCGCCTCCGGGATGCCGCAGGCCCGCCGTGTCCCTGCGTTCGCGCCGTACACGTTCAAACAGTGGTTCACGCATCGTCAGCGCCCCGCAACCGAGGCTCGTCGGCCGCGTGTCATCCTCTGGCCGGATACGTTCAACAACCATTTCCATCCCCGCACGGCAATCAACGCCGTGTGCGTGCTCGAGCGCGCCGGTTTCGAGGTCGACGTGCCGCGCGAGCCGGTCTGTTGCGGCCGTCCGCTGTTCGATTACGGCATGCTGGACACGGCGAAGGCGTGGCTCGGGGACGTCCTCCGCGTGCTCGGCCCGGATATCGAGCAGGGCGTCCCGGTGGTCGGACTCGAACCGAGCTGCGTAGCGGTGTTCCGCGACGAGCTGCGCGAGCTGCGACCGTCGGACGAAGCAGCAAAGCGCCTCACGAAGCAGACGTTCCTGCTGAGCGAGTTCCTGAACGATCAGGGGTTCAAGTACCCGAAGCTGCACCGGAAGGCCATCGTCCACGGACATTGCCATCACAAGGCGATCATGAAGCTCGACGCGGAGGACAAGGCGCTGCGCGCGCTCGGCCTCGACGTTCACGTGCTCGACTCGGGATGCTGCGGGATGGCCGGCTCGTTCGGCTTCGAACGCGATCATTACGACGTGTCGATGAAGGTGGGGGAGCGCGTGCTGCTGCCGGAAGTGCGCCGGGCTCCGAAGGACGCGTTGATCGTCGCCGATGGCTTCAGCTGCCGCACCCAGATCGAGCAGGCCACCGATCGCCGCGCGCTGCACCTCGCGGACGTCCTCGAAATGGCCGCACGAGACGGCGTCGACGGGCCGCCGGGAAATTACCCCGAGCGCGAGTACGTTCCCGACTACTCCAGCGCCACGAAAGTGGCGACCGGTGCGGTGATTGCGGCCGGAGTGATCGGAACCGCGGCTCTCGCCTGGGCCCTCGCGCGCCGCCGCTGAGAGCGGCGCATATCTTCCTGAGTCCGTTTACAATCGACCGCGCACCAACGCGGAGCGAGCGGACTCGTACACGCCCGTTCGCCCGGCGCGTAAAAGGAACAATATGAGCTTTCTCACGGACCTCAGGTTCGCCCTGCGTTCGCTCGCCCGCGCGAAGGGCCTGACCGTTACCGTCGTGCTGACGCTCGCACTCGGCATAGGCGCCAACGCGGCCATCTTCAGCCTTGTTCGTGGCGTTCTCCTTCGTCCGCTCGTGAACCGTGACGAAGCACAGTTGATCTACATCCGGCAGAGCGCGCCGGGGATCAACGAGGAGAACACGACCTTCTCCGTCCCCGAGATACAGGACCTTCGCGGGAGGCTGAAGAGCGTCACGTCGCTCGGCGATTTCTCGATGATCAATTTCACGATGGTCGGGCTCGGCGAGCCGCGCATCGTGCGAGCCGGCGTGGTGGGCGGGACCTACTTCGACGTGATGGGTCTGCGACCCCTCATGGGCCGGCTCCTCGGACCCGGTGACGATGGCCCCAATGCGCCCGGGGCGGCAGTGCTCACCTACAGGTTCTGGACGACCTCGCTGAAGAGCGATCCGACCGTGATCGGGAAGACGGTCAGGTTGGGCCGGCGAACGGCAACGATCGTCGGCGTGCTCGAACCATCGGTGCCGTATCCGTCCGAAACGGAAATCATCGCGAACGTGGTCACGAGCCCGCATCACCTGTCGGCGACGATGGTCACGGGTCGAATACATCGGATGACGGAGCTCTTCGGGCGGCTTGCGCCCGGGGCCGATCTCGAGACGGCACGCGCCGAGCTGCGCGCGGCACATGGAGCGATCGTCCACGCGCATCCGGACGCTTACCCTGCGAAATCGGACTTCAGGATCGACGCGAAGCTCCTGCGAGACCAGATCACCTCGCGAGCACGGACGGTTCTTCTCGTGCTGCTCGCGGCGTCCGCGCTCGTCTTCGTCATCGCATGTTCCAACGTCGCGAACCTGATCCTCGCGCGATCGGTTCGCCGGGAAGGAGAGCTGGCAATCCGTGCGGCGCTCGGCGCGGGGTCTGGCGCGCTGCGGCGGACGCTGCTCGCCGAGAGCCTTCTGCTGTGTGGTACGGGTGCAGTCCTCGGCGTCGCCCTCGCGTGGCCCGCGGTCGCCGTCCTCGCACGGTATGCGGCCCGATTCTCCGTGCGCGCGCTGGATCTCTCCGTAGACTCGAGCCTGCTCTGGGTCGGCGTCGGGCTCGCGCTGCTGGCGTCCGTCCTCCTCGCGTTCGTACCGCGTCTGCCGTCTACGGCCGCGTCCAGCGGCTTCGGCCTGTCGAACGGCAGCGTGCGGATCACAACCGGCACCGGAAGGCGCCTGCGCCTCTTCGCGGTCACGCAGATCGCGGCGTCGTTCGTACTCCTCGCCGGAGCGGGCATGCTGCTGACGACGCTGATCGCGATGCAGCGGGCGCAGACGGGTCTGGACCTGCACAACGTGCTGGCGTTGAACGTGCCCGTCATGTCGTACGGGCGGACACCGGATCAAGTCGTCGCTTTCTACAAGGAAGCGATGCAGCGCATTTCCGAGCTGCCGGGAGTGGATCGCGTGGCGATTGGCACCACCGTGCCGTGGCGCGACGCCGGCAACTTCGGCCCGGGATTCCAGTTCTCGATCGATGGCTACGCGAAGGCGAACGGCGAAGAGGATCCCCGCGCGCGATTGCGTACCGTATCGCCCGGCTTCTTCGCCTCGCTTGGCGTCCCCATTCTCGCCGGGCGCGATTTCACGGATGCGGATCGGCAGAAAAGCGAGCCGGTCGTCATCATCAGCCAGAGCGTCGCGCAGCGGATGTTCGGCGGCCGTGAGGCGCTCGACCGGCGCTTCCGATGGACGGATCCGATCATGAAGTTCATCGACGTCGGGACCGGCCCGCGGCGCATTGTCGGGATCGCCGCCGACCTCGACGACGAGAACGTCGTCCCCGGGCCGGCGATGAGCGTGTATCACCCGTTCGAGCAGGAGATTGGCGGCGGACGCCTGTTCGTGCACACACGGACCAACCCGTACGCGCTCGTGCCGACGATCACGCGCATCATCCGCGACCTTTCGGCGGAGCAGCCGGTCGAGCGCGCCGCGACACTCGAGGACGTCCGCGCCGAGGTGCTGGCGCCCGATCGTCTGAACGCGCTCGTCTTCGGCGGGTTCGCGCTCGTCGCGCTCACCATCGCCGTGGTCGGCGTCGCCGGCGTGCTGGCGTTTTCGGTGAGTGCGCGCACGCGCGAGTTCGGGATCCGCCTCGCAATCGGGTCGGCGCCACGGCATCTGCTGACGGGCGTGCTGGGTGAAGGCGCGGTCATCGCGGGCGTCGGCATTGCGGTCGGCGTTCTTGGCGGGTTCATCCTGACGCGGTTCGCGGGCAGCTTCATCCAGGACGTCCGCATGCCCGGCGCGCTCCCGATTGCGTCGGCGGCCGTGCTGCTCGTCAGTGCCGCGATTGCGGCATCGGTGATGCCCGCCGCGCGCGCATCGCGCGTGGACGTGATGCAGGCGCTGCGGAGCGAGTAGGGCCGCGGCCCTATTCTCGCAAGGACTCGAGCGGATCGACGCGCGCGGCGCGGGCGGCAGGCACCCAGATCGCGAGGAGACCCGCGGCACTGGCTGCAATGAACGCGCCCGTCAGCGCGACAGGATCGGTCGGCAGGACACCAACGAGGGCATGTTGCACCGCGCGCCCGAGTGCGACACTGGCGAACACTCCGAGCGCCGTACCGAACGTCAGCATCGGCAGTGCATCGCGCAGCATGGCGACACGCAGACGCGTTCGATCGGCGCCAAGGGCCGCGCGAATGGCCAGCTCGCGGCGGCGCGCGCTCGCCGTCAGGGCAACGACGGCGCCGAGCCCCACGACGGCCAGTCCCCCCGCGAGCGCAGCAAATCCCAGGAACACGCGCATCAAGAATCGCCATGGAGCGCTCTCGGCCGCGACGACATCGTCCATGCGCACCATGTCGGACACTCGTGCGGCGGAATCGATCGACGTCGCGACCGCGCGGACCGCCGCAGCGGCCGCGTCTGGCGTGAGGCGCGTGCGGACGACGACTTGCTGCACCCCGATGTCGGCCTGAGCTGCCGGCCGATAGATATCGAAACGGACGTCGTCGAGCCCACGGTACCGCACCGTCTCCACGACACCAATCACGGTCTGCCACGGAATTGGTTGTCCAGACGTCACATCCGCGGACGGGCCGTCGAACAGCCGCTGCCCGACAGCGCTCCGCCCCGGCCAGATGCGCCGGGCGGCGCGATCGCTCACAATCGCCACGCCTGGCGCGGTGGCACGATCGGCAGCGGAAAACAGGCGCCCTTCGATCAGACGAATGCCCATCGTCTTGAAGTAGCCCGGAGCGACGACTTCCAGGTTCAAGTACGGATTCGCTGCCAGCGTCCGCGGATCTCTCGGGTTCTGGCCCGGGTACATCGGCTGCGTATCCCAGCCGATCGGGCCGCTCAACGGCCGCAAGGACATCGCACCAACGCCCTCGAAGTCAGGAACAGCCTCCAGCCTCGCGAGCAGCGTGTCATAGAACGCGCTCCATCGCGTGAGATCGTGGGTTGCGGGAGTGACGTTCGCCACGACGAGATGAGACGGATCGAAGCCGAGGACGGCGTGATCGAGGCCGCGCACCATCCGTACAAAGAGACCCATGCCGCTCAACAGCATCACGGCGATGCCGATCTGCGCGATCACAATCGCGCGCTGCGCGCGCCGGCCGCGGCGATCGATCGTGAACGCGGTTCCATGCGCGAGCACGCGGACTGCATCGACGCGCCGTGCCCGGAGCGCAGGCCAGAAGCCGCAGAGCACGAGCGTTCCCACCGTCACGGCCGCACACCACGCGAGAACCGGAAGACTGAACAATCGCACCGCATCGATACGCGGCACGCCCGCCGGCGCCATCGAGAGCAGGCCCCGAACGGCAATGACGGCAACCGCGATTGCGCCGACCAGCGCGGCCGCGGTCAGAATCACTGTCTCGCCCAGACTGGACGCGACGAGATCGCGATCCGAAGCGCCGAGCGCCACGCGTATGGACAGCGCGCGTTCACGCCGCATCGCCCGCGACACCTGTA
>JAICSD010000440.1 GCA_025937075.1 Vicinamibacteria bacterium
CGCGTCGCCGACGCGCGCGCCATGGATTGTCGCGAATGGTTGGCGGATTACGCGCGATTCAGCCGCGAAGTATGCGTACGAGGTGCCCGCGGGCAAGGGTGCACTCGCGGCCGCTGAAGCCATCGCTTACGGCGCGGATGCGGTGCTGCAGATCGATCCAGCGGATCTCGAACCGGTCGGCGCGGTGATGGCTGTTGCCGACGCCCTCCCTTCAGCGAACCTGCCGCCGGTCGCCGACGTCGCTGTCGTCGACGACGGATCCGCCGCGGTCGGTGAGGTCATGAACCTGCTCGCGCGCCGCAACCTGCTGTTCGCAATCGTGAAGGGCCCCTCCTCACGTTATCCGATCACGATCGCGCTCGGCTCGCCCGAGTACCCCGTCGCGGAGGCGGCCGACCCGAGCGCGTTCGCGCTCGCGGTTCGCCGTCGGCTCACGGACGAGAAGCGATCGCTGCGCGTCTTCGGGAGCGAGGTGGTCGTGTGCCGTCTGCTCGGGGATGAGTCGCGCACGCGGTTGTACTTGATCAACTACGGCGGGCGCGAGGTGCAAGGCCTGCGGATTCGTGTTCGAGGTTCCTTCCGTGGCACGGACGCGCAGGTGGCTGGCGTCGGCCGCGTGGCGCTCGAGGATCAATCGATCGCCAACGGCGCGACGGAGTTCTCCATTCCGCGGCTCACGACGTACGCCGCCGTCGATTTGAGCCCAGCGCGATAGATCGAACCTTCGGCAGCCGGCATTGACAAGCGTCAGCGCTACGGCCTGATCACCGTGCCGTCGCTCCGACGCGTCGTTCCCCACGAGTAATCGAAATTCGGCGGACCGGGCGGGAACGGGAACTTCGCCGCGAGCTTCTCGTCGATCTCGATTCCGAGCCCCGGCTTTTCCGTCGCCAGCATGTAGCCGTTCTTCACTTCAGGGCAGCCGACGAAGACGTCGCGCGTCTCCTGTGGGAAGCCGCTGCCTTCGTGGACGCCGAAGTTGTAGCTCGCCAGCTCCAGCGCGAGCTGCGCCGCGTGCGCGACCGGCGACGCGTCGCCTGGACCGTGCCACGCGGTCCGCACGCCGAAGTACTCGGAGAGCGCCGCCACCTTCCGCGCGGGGCTGAGGCCGCCGATCTGCGAGATGTGGATGCGGATGAAGTCGATCAGCCGATCCTTGATGAGCGGTACGTACTCGTGCTGCGTGTTGAACAGCTCGCCCATCGCGATCGGAACGCAGGTCTGCTGCCGGAGCAGGCGGAAGTGCTCGTTCTCCTCGGGCGGGAACGGATCCTCGAGGAAGAACAGCCGGTACGGCTCGAGCGCCTTGCACAAGTTGATCGCCTGGTTGAGGGTGACCCGCTCGTGGACGTCGTGCAGAAGCTCCACTTCATCGCCGAGCTTCGTCCGAAGATGCTCGAACAGCTTCGGAACCAGACGGACATAAGGCGCGGATTCCCAGATCGCTTTCGGGTTCGTCGGCCCGACGACGTCGTTCTGGCCGGGCGCGGGTGCACCGGTCGGCCCTCGCGCCCCGTAACCAGCGTACCCAGGAGTCGAGACCTGCACCCGCACGTGGCGGAAACCCTGCTCCATCGCGCGCCGCGCGCTGTCCTCGACTTCCGTCGAGCTCGCGCCGCTCGCATGAAAGTAACAGTCCGCGCCGTGCCGCACCTTGCCGCCGAGTAGTTGATAGAGCGGCATCCCGGCGCGCTTCGCTTTGATGTCCCACAACGCGATGTCGACGCCGCTCATCGCGTTGAACAGGACACCGCCGTTGCGCCAGTACGAGCTGACGTAGCTGGATTGCCAGATGTCCTCGATCTCGTCGACGTTCCTGCCGATCAGGAATGGCTTGAGATACTGATCGACCGCCGTCTGCACGACGAGCGCGCGCTGCGTGAACGTCGCGCAGCCCCAGCCGACGAGCCCGGGCTCGGTCGTCTCGACCTTGACGATGACGAGACGGATCCGGTTCGGCGCGGTCAGGATGGTCTTGATGTCGCGGATTTTGACGGGAGCGGTGCCCGCGACCGCCTGCGCGTAGCCGGGGTGGGCGCCCGGTGCGAGCGCGTCAGCCAGCGTCTGCGAGGATGCGATCAGGGACGCGCCGCCGACCGACAGGGTGCCGAGTACATCGCGTCTATTCATCGCTCCCTCCCAGCAGGCTGCTGAATGCTGACAGCCTGCGCAAGTCGCGCATCAATGCCGGGCGCTGACGCGCGTCAATGCCGGCTGCCGACGCTGTCAATGCCGCTGTATTGCGTTAATGCCGAATTCCGAATGCCGAAAGTATATGACGTTCGAGATTCAGAACTGTCGACGCAACAAGGGGCATTGACACGGTTCACGCGGCATTGACAGATAGCGAAGCGATCAGCCGGCATCGACCAGCGTCCAGAGATCCGCCATTGACAACAGTTCTTCACAGCATCCCGCCGCTGACCGCGTGAAAGATCGAAATCTCCGGATCGTTCCCGAGCGCCGTCGCCAGTCCGTTCAAGTACCGCGCGTTCTCGGAGCCGACGAACACGTTGACGTGCTCGCGCAGCTCGCCCTGCTCCGTCATGATTCGGTCGCGAAGGCCCGGACATGCGGCCCACAGCGCATCCAGCGCATCGCTCAGCGTCGCGGGCGACGCGTCGATCTCGATGCTGTCGCGTCCCCCAGCGAACACACGCAGCGCCGCCGTCAGGTAATACCTTACGGGCACTATCGCGACCGCCCGCGCGAGCGCACGCCCTTGTGTTTCGCTCGGCGCGGCTTCGGCCGGGGCGCCGTTCGCTCCGCGCGCGCTCTCACGCGACGCGGTTCACCCACGCACGCGGCCTTCACGCACACGATCGACGGCAGCCCGCCGACGATCTGCTTCCACGTCTTCCCTTCGTCGTTCGAGCCGAACACCTGGCCGCTCCGGGTGCCGAAGTACACACCCAGCGGTTCGTATCCGTCGACCGACATGCCGTCGCGGAGGACGGTCTCGAAGGCGCCCTTCTGCGGCAGACCGCGCGCGAGCGGCTCCCATGAATGGCCGGCGTTTCGCGTACGGAAGACACGCAGGCGTCCCTCCGGCGTGCAGCGGAATTCGTCCGACTCGACCGGCAGTACGTAAACGCAATCCGGATTGTGGGCGTGCATCGCCATCGCAAACCCGAAGTCGGACGGAACACCGTCCGCGACGTCCTGCCAGCTCTCGGCGCCATCCTCGCTGCGGTACAGACCCCAGTGATTCTGCAGGAACAGGCGCTCGGGACGATCCGGGTGCATCACGATCTTGTGGACGCACTGGCCGAACTCCGGGAACCGCTCCGGCTGATACACGACGCGGACGCCTTTGTTGCACGCTCTCCAGGTAGCGCCGCCGTCCTCGGTTCGATAGACGCCGCCGGCCGAAATGGCCACGTACAACTTTCCCTGGACGTTCGGGTCCTCGAGGATCGTGTGCAGCGCAAGGCCGCCATTGCCGGGCACCCAGCGAGGACGATGAGGGTGATCGAAGAGGCCGCGGACGAGCGTCCACGATTCCCCCGCGTCGCGCGACTCGAAGAGCGCCGCGGGTTCGGCGCCGCAGTACATCACACCAGCATCGTGACCGCTCAGCAGAAGCTGCCAGATGTTCCTGAGAGAGACGCCACATTCGGCGGGAAACCTGACGTTTGCTTCGAGCGGGTTCGTCCACGTCCGCCCGAAGTCGTCGCTCGAACGCAGGAACGTGCCCCAGTAGTTGGCGGTGGCAGCCCAGAGGCGACGCCGTCCCGCGCGGCCGTC
>JAICSD010000420.1 GCA_025937075.1 Vicinamibacteria bacterium
GCTCAAACCGATCGAAGATGGCGTCAACGAGTCGATCGGCCCTCGTGGCGCTGGTGTCCTCGGCCACGTAGGACCAGATTTCGGCAAGATCCGACTCGGCGAGATCTGACAGCCGATACGCCATCTACGATTTCTTGGCACGAGCCGCGCGCCCGCGCGACTTGATTCGCTCGGCGAGTTGTCGGCCTGAGGTCTTTTGGTACGCGCGACTGTCGCCGCGCGCCAACTGATCGAAGCCGGCCTGCACGTCAGCCCGAAGTTGCTGGCGCGCGTGATCACGTTCCTTCAGCAGTCGCAGTGCTTCACGGACAACCTCGCTGGCGGTCTGGTACAGGCCGCTCTCGACCTTCTCATTCACGAGTCGTTCAAGCTCTGGCGTCAGCGAAACGTTCATGAAGCTGTCCTCAAACTGAGGCTAAACGCCGTAGCCGATATTGTCAATATTTGACATAAATGGACACGGGCAAAACTTCTGAGCTGTCCCTGAAATTGTCCCTGCCAGCGCCCGAAAGTGGGCTTCCGCAGCCAACAGCAGCCAAGTCGGTCGATCGAGGAAGTGATTGAAACGCGAGGATTTGCGAGGAAAAACGCAGATGGCCGAAATGCTGATCGGCGTTTAGCAATCTTCAATCCGCAATCTTCAATCGGCAATTCGCCGGGCGCCCACGAATCGTGAAGCCCAGTACCTCGCGCTGAGGTGTTCGATGCGCACCTCGCCCCTGCCGCTGGGCGCGTGTACAAAGTCGTCGCCCCCGAGCGAGATGCCGACGTGCGATGCGCCGCGCGAAACCGTGTGGAAGAACACGAGATCGCCCGCCTCGAGGTCGCCACGCCGGACGCTCCGGCCGACGCGGTACTGTTCCGCCACCGTCCTCGGCATGGCGACGCCGTTTCGCGCGAACACATACTCCACGAGACCGCTGCAGTCGAAGCCCGCAGGGGTTGAACCTCCGGTTCGGTAAGGCGCGCCGACGAACGAGACGGCGAGTTGGGCGATTGCCGAGCCGGATGCCGAACCCGGGGTCGTCGCCGGATGCCCTCCAGGCGTCGGAAAGGGCGCGGGCCGGGCCCGCCCGCCGGACGCGCACCCGGCGGATAGCGCTGCAATGATCAGGATGAGGACCGGGGGGAGGCGAACCATGGGCAATCGCATTATCGGTCCGGCGCCCGTCGGAGGTCAGCCCCCAGCCCACGTACCGGCAGACCCCAGTTAAGTTACTGCAAACATGCCTGTTAGCAGCCGAGCGCCTTGACAGCTGCGGTTCGAGTCAGGCAAAATGACTCAGGCTTATGGAGCAGACCCTGCTTCTGAACGCCACGTACGAACCGCTCAAGGTCGTCCACTGGCAGAAAGCGATCACGCTCTGGTGCCAGGGGAAGGTCGAAGTCATCTCTGTGTACGACCGCGAAATCCGCGCGGTTTCGTTCAGTTTCAAGCTGCCTTCGGTCATCCGCCTGCTTCGATACATCAAGATCAAGCGGCACATCGACTACGTTCCGTTCTCGCGCGCGAACATTTACGCGCGGGACAACCACACCTGCCAGTACTGCGCCCAATCGTTGCCGACCTCTGATCTCACCTTCGATCATGTCGTGCCGGTCGCCCAGGGCGGCCGAAAAGATTGGGAAAACATCGTCACCTGCTGCATCCCCTGCAATCGCCGCAAGGGGGGCCGCACCCCGGAGCAGGCCGGCATGCACCTGGTCCGGACGCCGCGGCGGCCCGACAAGGCGCCCGCGATACGCATCACGATCGGCCTCCGCGACGCGCCCGAATCCTGGCGCGACTACTTCTACTGGAACGTCGAGCTGGACAAGGGCGACGACGACTAGTGGAGCGGGATCGATCGACTCCCAATCTCCAACGCTCAACGTTCAGTCGTGGATCGCGTCCATTTTCTCAGGCCCGGGGTTGGAGCGTTAAGGTCCGGGCCGTGCCGCGTTCGTTGTTCAGCAGCCTGAGCCTGCCATGGGCCGCCTGATTGCCGTCCGCCCGGTGTGGGCGATTCAGGGCGGCCGTGTGAGCCTCGAGGGGGACGGCCTGCCGGTGGACCCCGACGTCCCGATGGTCCGCGTCGGCGGTGTACCTGCCCGTCTCGCGAAAGCCTCCACGACGGCGCTCACGGTGATCGTTCCGGAGGGCCTGGAGGGCGGGCAGACCGCGATCCGGATCGATCAACTCCCTGGGGAAACGGCGTACATCGACGTCGGCACGCCGCTCGCGACGGGGCTGCATCAAGTCGACAGTCCTGCCTACGATCGCCACGGCAATCTGTTCGTCACCTTCAGCGGGTCGCGCGGGCAGCAGGCGCCCGTCACGATTTTCGTCGTGCGGCCCGACGGCACCCGCGAACCCTTCGTCAGCGACGTACCCAACCCGACGTCGCTCGCGTTCAGTCCGGACGGCGAGTTGTTCGTGTCGAGCCGCTTCGACGGCAGCGTGTATCGCGTCACCGCGGACGGCCGCGCAACGCTGCACGCGACCGAGCTGGGGATCGCCTGCGGCATCGCGTTCAGCCCGGACGGCGCGTTGTATGTCGGCGATCGATCCGGATCGATTCTGCGCGTCGACCATCAGGGACGCACGGAAGCGTTCGCGACGCTGCCCGCAAGCGTCGCGGCGTTTCATCTCGCGTTCGGTCCGGATGCTGCCTTGTATGTGACGGGCCCGACGCTCGGCCCGAGCGACGTCGTGTACCGCATTCCGCCGAACGGCCGTCCCGCGGTGTGTGCCGTCGGCTTCGGCCGCCCTCAAGGGCTCGCGTTCGACGCGGCGGGCCACCTCTACGTCGTCGATGCGCTGGCCGGCAGCAGCGGCGTGTATCGGTTCCGCGCCACCGCTCCGGACGAACGCGAACTGGTGTTGAGCGGCGGCGCGCTGATCGGGCTCGCCTTCGATCCGCACGGCGGCATCGCCGTCGCGACCACCGACAGCGTCTATCGCCTTGCCGTTGGTATTCACGGCTTCCTGCCATAGAATTCGCCGACACATGACCCAACTGTTCCGCCGCAAACCGATCGCCGAACTCGTCGTCGAAGGCGAGCAGGCGCTGAAGCGAGTCATGGGGGCCGGCGACCTGATCATGCTGGCCATCGGCGCCGTCATCGGGGCCGGCATCTTCAGCGCGATCGGCACCGCCGCGGCCGGACAGATTGGGCCGAACGGAGAGGTCATCCGGCAGGGGGCGGGCCCGGCGCTGGTGTTCTCGTTCCTGCTGCTCGGCGTCGCGTGCGCGCTCGCCGGCCTGTGCTACGCGGAGCTCGCGGCGATGATTCCGCAGGCAGGGAGCGCCTATGCGTATACCTACGCCACGCTCGGCGAACTCGTGGCGTGGATCATCGGCTGGGATCTCATTCTCGAATACGCGGTCGGAAACGTCGCCGTCGCCATCTCGTGGGGCGACTACTTCAACACGCTGCTGCGCGGCTTGGGGTGGTCGCTGCCTCCATGGCTCACCACCGGATATCGGACGGCCCTGCTGAGCCCCGACCCCGCCATCCACGGTCTGCTGGATTCCGCGCCGCATCTGCTCGGAATTCCCATCGTCGTCCACGTCCCGGCGTTCGCGATCGTCATGCTCATCACGTGGCTGCTGCTGCAGGGCGCGCGCGAGAGCTCCACCGCGAACAACATCATGGTCGTGATCAAGCTGCTCGCGCTGGCGCTGTTCATCGCGGTCGGCGCGACGCACCTGCACGCGGCGAACTATCATCCGTTCGCCCCCAACGGCTTCAAGGGCATTCACCAGGGCGCCGCGATCGTCTTTTTCGCGTACATCGGTTTCGATGCGATCTCGACCGCCGCGGAGGAAACGAAGAATCCACAGCGCAATCTGCCGATCGGCATCCTCGGCGGCCTGGCGATCTGCACGTTCATCTACGTCATCGTCGGGGCCGTGCTGACGGGGATGGTGCCGTATCAGCAGCTCGCGGTCGCCGACCCGCTCGCGCGCGCGCTGCAGCTTGCCGGTTTCAGC
>JAICSD010000427.1 GCA_025937075.1 Vicinamibacteria bacterium
CTCCTGTGATTCGCCTCCTGACCTCCTGGCCTCCTGTGATCAACCTCCTGACCTCCTGGCCTCCTGTGATCAACCTCCTGACCTCCCGGCCTCCTGTGATCAACCTCCTGACCTCCTGGCCTCCTGTGATCAACCTCCTGACCTCCTGGCCTCCTGTGATCAACCTCCTGACCTCCCGGCCTCCTGTGATCAACCTCCTGATCTCCTGGTCTCCTGTTAGCCCTTGCGCCAGGCGGCGGCCATGCGATCCAGCAGCCCCGCGGCAAACTGACCGTCCTGGGTCACCGCACGGTAGCGCAGGGTCAGCGCCTGCTTCGCCTTCACGCTCACCGGCGCCCGGGCCGCGATGCAGGGGTTGAGAAAGGACACGAGCCGCACGCCGTGCCACATGGACGGCGGATTCGAGGGATGATCGATGAGCGCCGATGCGACGACCTTCCCGTCCGCATGCGTGATCGTGTGGCCGTACCACGGACGCTGCGGCCAATCGGAGTCGGGTTCCGTCGGGCTCGAGTCGGGCAGACTGATCGCGCCGTCCGAATCCTCATAGGCGTACTCGCCGTCCTTGCGGCACCGGAAGCACAGGCCTGAGAACGCGAGCCGGTTGATCGTCATGTCGTAGTCGGGCGTCAACAGGAACGTGAGATCGAGCACGCGCGCGCCCTGATCCATGGACGCGCGGATCGTCGTCGCCTCCTGGAGCACGCGCTCCTTCTCGACCATCCAGTCGTTCGTGACGGCCACGTCGGCGGAGGACGCGTCGGACCGGACAAGGCGGACCTCGCGATTGACGATCGTGCGCCCGTCGATCGGCGCGAATTTCCCCCAGCCCCAGAAATCCGCGCGCAGCGTCTCTGCCTTGCGCGTGAAGGTCATGTCGTGCCACGCGAGGAAGATCCCGCGGTGGTCGCGGTGATCCGGCGGCGCGATGTCCGTGGCGGCGATGCCCGATGGTGTATTGAACGGATGAATGCAGCAGACGCTGTTCCCTTCGAGCGGAATTCCCGCCGGCTTGCTGGTGAGATACGTGAACACGACGCGGCCGTCGGGATCCTTCAGGGTCTTACCCGCGGCCTCGGGAACGAACGTCCACGCGCCCTGCTGGGCGCGCAGTGACGCGGCGAGCGCGCCGGCGCCGCTCAATGCGAGGAAGACTCTTCGACTAATCGACATGGCGCACTTATCCTATGCCAGCTGCCTGCTGACCTGATCGGTTGAGATGCAGCGCGTCCTGGCGGGTCCTGTCGCGAACAGCCCCACTTCGCTCGGCGCCAAGAGCACTGTCAGGGGAGTGGCGTCTGCGGCGCGAAGCGGGGCGCCCCGTTCGCGCCACCCGCGAGAGCGCTTTGCAATTCCACAAACGCTACTACTTCCCTTGCGCGGAACGGACGAAATATGGAGAGTATGTCCATGCTTACCCGCACGCGTGTGTTCGCGTATGTATCCGCTGCCGCCATCACCGCTCTCGCCCTCACCAGCTCGTCGCGCCTTGCCGCCCAGCACGATACCGCCGCGGTCAAACCGACGAGCGTCGTCAAGCTGTTCGACGGCACGTCTCTGGACAACTTCCAGACGTGGCTGGTCGACGATCACGAGATGGATCCGAAGCGGGTGTTCTCGGTCGTCGATCAGATCGACGGGGCGCCCGCGATCCGGATCAGCGGACAGGTGTGGGGCGGACTCCTGACGAAGCAGGCGTATCGCGACTACCGGATGGTCGCGGAATTCCGCTGGGGCGGCGCGACGTGGGGTGATCGCAAGGCGCGCGCGCGCGACAGCGGCGTGCTGCTTCACGCACAGGGGCGGCTCGGAAATACCGGAAAGGGCTTCAACGGCCCGTGGCTGCGGTCGATCGAGTTCCAGATCATCGAAGGCGGCGTCGGCGACATCCTGCCGGTCGCCGGCTACGGCGACAACGGCGAGCAGATCCGTCCGACGGTGACCGCGCGCACGCGCAAGGATCGCGACGGCGAGACGGTCTTCGATCCGGACGGGCAGCCGCAGACGTACTCCGGCGGCCGCATCAACTGGTGGGGAAGAAGCGAGGACTGGGCGGATCGCCTCGGGTTCCGCGGACCGAAGGACGTCCAGAGCCCCGGCACCGAGTGGACGCATATCGAAGCGGTCGTGCAGGGCAGCAACCTCACGTACTACGTCAACGGCAAGCTCGTGAACGCGGCGACGGATTCCTCGTTCAACGAGGGGCGCATCATGCTGCAGTCGGAAGGCGCCGAGATCTATTTCCGGCGAATCGATCTGGAGCCGCTGCAGTAGCGCTCGATGCTGGGCTACATCTGGTTCGGCCTGATGGCCACCTCCGTGGTGGTGGCGGCCTTCAATGGGACCGCGGACGGCGTCACGAAGGGGGCTGTCGACGCGGCGTCCACCGCCGTGCAGATCGCCATCGGCCTCGTCGGCATCATGACGCTGTGGCTGGGTATCATGAAGGTGGCCGAAGCGGCCGGTCTCGTCGCGCTGCTCGGCCGCGCGCTCGGTCCGGTCCTCCGCTGGCTGTTTCCCGAAGTGCCCGCCGATCATCCGGCTGCCGGTGCGATCGTCCTCGCCACCGCCGCGAACATGCTGGGCCTCGCGAATGCCGCCACGCCCCTCGGCATCAAGGCGATGGAGGAGCTGCAGACGCTGAACGCGGACAAGGACAGCGCGACCAACCCGATGGTCACGTTTCTCGCGCTGACGACCTCGGGGGTACAGCTCATTCCCGCAACGATGATTGGCGTGCTCGCGGCGGCCGGATCGACGAATCCGACGGCCATCATCGCGCCCTCGATCGCGGCGACGTTCCTCGGCACCGCCGCTGCGGTCATCGCTGCAAAACTCCTGCAAAGGTTTTATCCAGCACCCGCAGCCCCCAACGTAGAGGTGGGAGAGTGATCCGCGCGGCTCTGGACGCCGTGTCCGTCTGGGCGATCCCCTTCCTCCTCGTCGTCATCCCGCTGGTCGGCTTCATCCGCAAGGTGAAGGTGTACGACGTCTTCATCGAAGGCGCGAAGGAAGGGTTCGACGTCGGCGTGCGCATCATTCCGTTCCTCGTCGGCATCCTCGTCGCGATCGGGATGTTCCGCGGGTCGGGCGCGATGGATCTGCTCACCGCCGCGCTGCGACCGGTCGCAACATCGACCGGCTTTCCCGCTGAGCTGATCCCGCTCGCGATCTTGCGGTCGCTGACCGGCAGCGGCTCGCTGGCGTTCGCCACGGATCTCGTCAAGACGCACGGACCCGACTCGCTCATCGCCCGCACGGCGTCGACGATGTATGGGTCGTCGGAGACGACGTTCTACGTGCTGGCGGTGTATTTCGGTGCGGTCGCGGTCCGCCGGACGAGGCATGCCGTTCCGGCGGCACTCATCGGCGATATCGTGGCCGCGATCGCCGCGGTCGCCGTGTGTGCGTGGATGTTCTAAAGGCGGAGGTTGGAGGCGGGAGGTTGGAACGTATAATTCCGCATCATGAGCATACCGTTGAGCCGCCGTGAGTTTCTGGAACTGTCCGCCGGAACGCCGGCGCTCGCCTCCGTGCAGGTTGCGACCAAAAAGGTCGGGAGCGCCCCTCCAGCGACCGGTGCCACGCCCCCTGAGGACTGGTTCTCGGGGCTTCCCGCCGGACGCTCCGTCGTGCGCTCCACCCACGGGATGGTCGCGACGAGCCAGCCGCTGGCGTCCCAGATTGGCCTCGAGATTCTCAAGCGCGGCGGCAACGCCGTGGACGCCGCCATCGCCGTGGCCGGCATGCTGAACGTCACCGAACCGAATATGACCGGCATCGGCGGCGACGCGTTCGCGATGGTCTATTCGTCGAAGACGAAGAAGCTCGAGGCGCTCAACGCGAGCGGCCGCGCACCCCGCGCACTGAACCTCGAGTACTTCAGATCCCGCAACATCACGCAGATGCCCTTGAAGGGCATGACCACCATCA
>JAICSD010000056.1 GCA_025937075.1 Vicinamibacteria bacterium
CGGCGCGCGCGATGAGGTCTACCATGCGTGCCGCGCGCTGCTCGTTCATCGACACGAGCAGCTCGCCATCTTCGATCGCGCGTTCGACATGTTCTGGCGCGAGCCGCGCAGCGCCGATCTGCGCCCACGCCGAAGCGCTGATGCCACCCGGGCAATCGAGATCGACACACTCGCGCTGGAGGATCTGGGCGCCCAGCTGTCCGGCGCGTCGGACGGCGATGCGGCGATCACAGAGATCGGCCTTCCCACCTGGAGCGATGTCGGCGTCCTTGCGACGAAGGACTTCGCGGCCTTTACACCGGCAGAATTGACTCGGGGCGCGATGGCCCTGTCGAAGCTCGTCTGGACTCCCGGCGAACGTCGGACCCGACGATGGGTACGCGGGCGCGGACCGCGGGTAGATCTTCGGCGCGCGATGCGCGAAAGCCTCCACACCCACGGCGATGTCATGACGCTCAGCCGGCGCAGCCGGCGCGTGCGCGCCCGCCCGCTCGTCCTGCTGTGCGACGTCAGTCGATCGATGGAGCGGTACTCGCGGATGCTGCTGCACTTCGCGCATGCGGTGATGACGCGCCATCGCCGGGTCGAAGCCTTCGTGTTTTCCACCGAGCTGACGCGAATCACCCGGCAACTCCGACTTCCTCGGCCCGATGCGGCGCTCGCGGCCGTGTCCCGCGCGGTGCCGGACTGGTCCGGCGGCACGCGGATCGGCGCCGCGATCAGGGAGTTCCATCGACGCTGGGGGCGCCGGGTGCTGACGGGCGGCCCTGTCGTTCTGCTCATTTCCGACGGCTGGGACTGTGGCGATCCCGACGAACTGGCGGCGCAGATTGCGCGGCTCCGCCGAAGCTGTCATCGTCTGATCTGGTTGAGCCCTCTCGTCGGCACGGCGGACTACGCTCCGCTGACACGCGGGCTTCAGGCGTCGCTGCCGTTCGTCGACGATTTCCTGGCAGCCCGCACGTTGACCAATCTCGCGGACCTCGCAGTACATTTGAACGCGCTCGCGTGACCCGCGGCCCCACGCATGGATATTGTCAGTTCATACACCTTCACTGCGCCGCTCGAGCGGGTGTGGGATGCTCTGATGGATCCCGGCGCCATTTCTTCGTGCATTCCAGGCTGCGATGGGTTCGAGCCGGACGGAGAGGATCGCTACAAGGTGACGCTGACGGTTGCCATGGCCGCGATCACCGGGACCTACAACGGAACCGTTCAACTCACCGACAAGACGCCCGGCCAATCGTATCGGCTCATCATGGAAGGACACGGACGCCCGGGATTCGTCAAGGGCACATCGATCATCGCGCTTCGCCCGGCAGGCACGTCGATCGCCGTCGACGTCACCGCTGCCGTGCACGCGGGCGGGCCCATCGCGAGGCTCGGCCAGCGGCTGATTGGCGGAGTCGCCAAAATGATGCTGGACCGCTTCTTCGCATGTCTCAAGACGAAGATAGAGAGAGACCTCGCTCCAGCGCTCGACTCAGAGCACGTTTCGTGAAGACGGGGATCATCGCGCGACGGTAATCTTCGCTGGCGTGGAGATCCGAGTTCACGTCGGTCAAGCGACTGCCCGCCAGCCGTGACGCGGTTTCGATCGTGTCGGCGGACGCGGGTTTTCCGGCCAGCGCCTCCTCCACTTCGGTCAGCCCCACCGCATGCGAACTCGCGCCCGTGAGGCCGAGTCGCGCGGTACGAATGACGCTGTCTTCGATCGCCAGCGCCGCCGCCACGCCAACGATTGCGAAGTGCGACGCCCGCTGATGAAGCTTCGCGTACGCGCCCGCTCTGACAGGCTTGAACTGCACCGCGGTGATGATTTCGTCTCCAGCCAGGTCGACGGTGAACATGCCTTGAAAGAAGTCGCGCGCCTTCACAGACCGGTCGCCGCGCGGTCCTGTGATCCGTATGTCGGCGTCCAGCGCGAGCATCACCGCCGGATAATCCGCGGCCGGATCGGCATGGGCCAGGCTCCCCCCGAGAGTGCCGCGATTGCGGACCTGCGGATCGCCGATGTCTGCCGCCGCTTCCGCAATCATCGGACAGTCGTGCTGCAGCAGCGCGGACGAGGCGACATCATGATGCACCGTACCGGCGCCGATCTCGATACGGCCATTCTTCGCGTCGATTCCCGACAGTTCGGGAATCCTTGCGATGTCGATCAGCACTGTCGGCTCGCTCAGACGAAGTTTCATCAGCGGCACGAGGCTGTGGCCGCCAGCGACCAGCTTCCCTCGTCCGTTGCTCGCGGCGAGCCTGGCGAGCGCATCGTCCAGCGACGTCGCCCGCGCGTATTCGAACGGTGTCGAGATCACGGCCGCCCTCCCTGGATGATCCGCCACAGCTTTTCCGGCCGCAGCATCATGTCGACGTGCTTCACGCCGAACGCGCTGAGCGCGTCGACGGCCGCGTTGACGATGCAGGGCGTCGAGCCGAGGGTGCCGGCTTCGCCGACGCCTTTGGCGCCGAGAGGATTGACCGGCGTGGGTGTCACGGTGGCATCGAGCTCGAAGCGCGGAAAATCGATCGCGCGCGGAAGCGCGTAGTCCATGTAGGAACCCGTCAGCAGCTGACCATCCTCTCCGTACACGACCTCTTCGATCAGCGCCTGACCGATCCCCTGCGCGAGCCCGCCATGAATCTGCCCCTCGACGATCAGCGGATTGATCAAGGTGCCCGCATCATCGATGGCCACGAGCTTGAGCAGCTTGGCCTCGCCCGTATCGCGATCGATCTCCAGCATCGAGATGTGGCAGCCGAAGGGGTACGTGTTGTTCGTCGGCTCGAAGAACGCTTCGTCGCTGAGGCCGGGCTCGAGCCCCTCCGGGAGGGGCACCGGCACGTACGCATACGCCGCGACGTTCGCGAACGGCTTCGCTGACGCCGGAGAGCCCTTCACCGAGATCGTGCCATTTTCGAAGACGAGGTCGTCCTCGTGCGCTTCGATGAGTGCGGCCGCGAACCTCGCCATCTTCTTCTTGACCTTCGCCCCAGCCATCAAGAGAGCCGTGCCGCCAACGGCCTGGGACCGACTGCCGAACGACCCGATGCCCTGCTTCACGACACCCGTGTCGCCGTGAAGGATCGTGACGTGTTCGAAGGGAACGCCGAACTGGTCCGCGAGCATCTGCGCGAACGTCGTCTCGTTGCCCTGGCCGTGAGGGGACGCGCCGGTCGTCGCGCTGATACGACCGTCGCGCTCGACGGTTACCTGCGAGTGTTCCCACCCGCCCGTCGGCAGCGATGCCGACGGGCCAATGCCGCAGACTTCGACGTACATCGCGAGACCGAGACCGACGAGTCTGCCCTGCGCGCGGGCGGCATCGCGCTCGGCCTTCAACCGGTCCCATCGTGCGTTCGTCAAGGCAAGGTCGAGCGCCTTCTCGTACTCGCCCGAGTCGTACACGGCCCCGGTCTGCGTCGCGAATGGAAACTGATGCGGCTTGATGAAGTTCTTGCGGCGAAGCTCAGCCGGGTCCATCTGCAGTTCGCGTGCGAGCATGTCCATCGCGCGCTCGACGAAGTACGTGGCTTCCGGACGTCCCGCCCCGCGGTACGCGTCGGTGGGTGTCTTGTTCGTGAAGACCTCGGTCAGCGTCGCGCGAACGGCCGGGATGTTGTACGTCGCGTTGGCCATCATCATCGTGAGCGTCGGAATCGCTGCCGTCAGAAGCATGTTGTAGGCGCCGATATCCGCGATCAACCGCAGCTTCAGACCGAGCAGCGTGCCGTCCCGCTGTGCCGCGAGATCGACGTAACCGATGATGTCGCGCCCGTGAATCGTCGCGACGAACGCTTCAGATCGTTCTTCGATCCACTTCACCGGAATCCCGAGCCGTTTCGAGATCGCCGCGGCGACGTACTCTTCGCCGTAGATGTTGATCTTCGAGCCGAAGCCACCGCCGACCTCCGGAGCGATCGCACGAACTTGATCCTGGCCCAGTCCCGTCAACGCGGCGATGAACGTCCGCAGGATGTGCGGGTTCTGCGTCGACGACCACAGGGTCATCGTCCCCTTGCCCGGTTCGAAATGCGCAACCACGCCGCGCGGCTCCATGGAGTTCGGCGCGAGACGCTGATTCACCATGCGCTGCGAGATGACGACGCCGGCCTTCGCAAATGCGTCATCGATCGCCGAGTCGTCGACGCTGCCCGAGGCGCTCACCCCGGTTCCGCTCGGCACCAGCGCGATCGCCAGGTTGTTCGGGAAATCAGGATGAATGACCGTTGGCGTGCCCGTCATCGCCTGCTCGACGTCGACGACGGCCGGCAGCGGGTCGTACGACACGACGATCGCATCCGCGGCGTCCCGCGCGACGTAGCGATCGCGCGCGACGACGACCGCAACGGGCTCGCCCGAGTACCGTACGGTGTCCACCGCCACCGCGCGATGCTCCGGTGACGGGAAGGGCGTGCCGATCGGCATCGGCCCGAGGAACTCGGCAATCTGCGCCCCGGTGAACACCGCTTCGACGCCGTCCATGGCGTCCGCGGCGCTCGTGTCGATCGACAGAATGCGCGCGTGCGCGACATCACTCCGTTTGAACGCGAGGTGCTGCATCCCGACGAGCGCGACGTCGTCGACATACGTGCCGCGGCCCTGTATCAGGCGAGGATCCTCGCGCCGTTTGACGCGCTGGCCGACCAGTTTCGGAAGCACCGGAGTAGTCGCCATGCTTCACCCCTTTCCGCCGGCCGCGCGCTGAATCGCGTTGACGATGTGCTGATAGCCGGTGCAGCGGCAGAAATTTCCGGAAATGCCCTCCCGGATGTCCTGCTCGGAGGGAGATCGCTTTTCCTCGAGCAGCGCGACTGCGGCCATGATCATTCCCGGCGTGCAGTAGCCGCACTGCAGGCCATGCTCTTCCCAGAACGCGCTCTGCAGCGGATGCAACCGGTCGTCCGAAGCAAGGCCCTCGATCGTCGTGATCGTCGAACCGTCGGCCTGAACGGCGAACATCGTGCACGACTTGACGCTGCGGCCATCGATCAGAACGGTGCACGCGCCGCATTGACTCGTGTCGCACCCGACGTGCGTCCCGGTGAGGCGCAGATGTTCGCGCAGGTAGTGGACGAGGAGCAGGCGCGGCTCCACCGTCGCTTTTCGCGGCTTGCCGTTGACCGTCATCGAAATGTGCGCCATCGGTGTCCTCCGGAAGGGCCTAGCCTACTCCAAAAGTGAGCGCGGGCTCAGGTCAGCGCCAGGTATTCGTGCACCAGCCGCACGACCATCGAGCCTTCGCCCACGGCTGACGCGACGCGATTCATCGCACCAGCACGAATATCGCCGGCCGCAAAGATCCCGGGGATGCTGGTCTCGAGCGCCATCGGCTCGCGCGTTTCCTTCCAGATGCGCGACGCTCTCGGATCGGCGGTGAGATCGCGGCCGGTGATCACGAAGCCCTTCGAATCGCGCAGCACGCCCTCGGGCAGCCAGTCGCTCCGCGGTTTCGTGCCGATGAAGATGAACACCGCGTCGACGTCCTCCGACACGCCTGCCCCCTCGTCGTGCTTCAGCGCGACGCGCTCGACGTGGCCGTCGCCGTCCACACGCTCGAGCTCGGTCCGCCCGGCCACCCGTATGTTCGGCGTTTTCTCGATCTGATCGATCAGATACTGCGACATCGTGTCGCGAAGCGAGTCGCGCCGCACGACGATCTGTACGTCCTTCGCGTAGCGAGAGAGGTGCATGGCGGCCTGACCGGCGGAGTTGCCGCCGCCAACGACCACCACCCGTCGATCGACGAACGCCGACGCCTCCGTCGTGGCGGCGCCGTAGTACACGCCGGCTCCGGTGAGCGCGGAGACGCCGGGTGCCGGATGCTGGCGGTACTCCATGCCTGTCGCCGCGAGCAGCGTACGCGTGACGATTTCGCGGCCGTCGCCGAGCGTGAGGTGTTTGTATCCCGCGTCGATCGATACGCCGGTCACCTCGAGCGGGACGAGCAGCTCCGCGCCGAGCCGCTGTGCCTGCGAGACGGCACGGCGCGTCAGCTCGCTGCCGCTGACGCCCGAGGGAAATCCGAGATAGTTTTCAATTCTGGCGCTGCTGCCCGCCTGACCGCCGGGAGCGTGGCGATCCAGCAGCAGCGTGCGCAACCCTTCGGAGGCGCCGTACACCGCGGCCGCAAGCCCGGCGGGTCCGCCGCCCGCAATCACGATGTCGTACATCGTGAGCGCCGCCGAAAGCGAACGCCCCAGGCGCTCGGCAACCTCGCGCTGGCCGGGATTGCGCAGCACGGTGCCGTCCTCGAAGAAGAGGGCCGGCAGATCGTCGGCACCCACACCCGCGGCGTCGAGGAGGCTTTGCACGTCCGGACTGCGCGCCACGTCGAGCCAGTGGTACGGGATCAGGTTGCCCGCGAGAAACCCTTTGATGTCGTGCGAACGCGGCGACCACTGATGCCCGACCAGCCTCAGACCCTTCGCTTCGGGAAGATATTCCGCCTGCCACGTGTCGAGCAGATCGTCGATCACCGGGTACAGGCATTCCTCCGGCGGATCCCACGGCTTCGACAGGTAGTGATCGAGGTGCGCGACGTTGATGGCTTTGATCGCGGCGTCGATGTCGGAGTACGCGGTGAGCAGCACACGGCGCGCGAGCGGATACACCTCGCGTGCCTGCGCGAGCACGTCGGTGCCCTGCATGTCGGGCATGCGTTGGTCGCTGATCACGACCGCCAGTGAATCGCCGCGCGCCTTGAGCTCGCGGATCGTGGCGAGCGCCTCGTTGCCCGAAGAGGCGCTGACGACGGTGTAGGACTCGCGGTAGCGCGAGCGCAGATCGCGACGAACCGCCGCCAGCACCTGGGCGTCGTCGTCCACGACGAGCATGGCGGGTTTGTTCATTCCTTGTGGCCAGCGTCGGCGAGCGGAAGAGAGACGCGAAACTCCGTGCGGCCCGGAGCGGACTCGACTTCGATGTCGGCGTCGTTGTGGCTGAGCAGCCGCTGCACGATGTCGAGGCCGAGCCCCGTGCCCTTGCCGACCGGTTTCGTCGTGAAGAAGGGCTCGAACATGCGGGCGCGCACCTCGGACGGAATGCCTGCGCCGTCGTCGACGACCCGTACGATGGCCCGCTGGCGCTCGCGCGCCGCCGTGACCTCGACGTGGCCCGCGATCGGGACGGCGTCGAGCGCGTTGTCGATCAGGTTTGCCCAGATCTGATTGAGCTCGCCGGCGAAGCCGCGCACGGGCGGAAGGCCCTGCTCGACGCCGATGCTGACGGCCGCCGATTTCGTTCTGGCTTTCGCCGCGAGGACGGTGACTGTGTTGCCGAGGCTCACGCGCAGGTCCACGGGCTCGGCCACGACGGCCTGGTCCATGTGCGTGAAACCTTTGATCGCGGCGACCAGGCCGGAAATCCGCCTGGCGGCTTCCTGGATTTCCGAGGTGATCTCGCGGACCGCGCATTCGGCTCCAACCGATCGGAGGACGGCTCCGAGCGGCGGCTCGTCGATTGCCTGCGCGAGGCGGTCGAGCGCTTCGATGGTGACGGCGGTTTCGGCCAGTCCGCCCGCGATCCCCTCCTCGACGCCATGGTCCTTCAGCCAGTCGGCAATCGCGTCCTCGCGTTCGGCGCGCTGGAGCGGAGAGAACACGCCGCGCGTGGGCGTTGCGATGCACGAGCCGCGCAGCGACTCGATCGCCGCGAGCTGCGCGTCGGCGAGCTTCGCGGCTCCCAGCGCACGCGTCGCCCGCTCGGCCTCGCCAAGGCGTTCGTCGAGGAGCTTCGCGCCGCGCTCGATCGCGGAGGCCGGGTTGTTCAGCTCGTGCGCGAGTCCCGCCGACAGCTTGCCGAGCGAGACCATCTTTTCATCCTGCAGGCCGCTCGACGTGAAGGTCCGGCTGCGATCGAGCATGGCATGCACGAGGATCGACGTGACCTCGTGACACTCGCGGATCATCTCCGCGAGATCTTCGCGAGGCACCGCGAACAGCTCCGAAGGCTCCAGGGCGACGGAATCCGCCGGCGGGCTGACGAGGCGCGAGTACGGCAGCATGCCCGTCACGTCGCCGCCGCGCCATTCCATCACCTTGTGCCGGCCCGCGCCGCGGTCCACGAAGATCGCGAGGTGCCCCGAGAGCACGATGAACAGTCCCCAGACCGGCTGCCCCTTCGCGATCAGCACTTCATCCTCTTTCAAGTGCTTGATCGTGCCGTGCGCGGCCAGCCAGACGAGCTCCTCCCGGGGCGCCGCGCCGACGGTCCTGTGCGCGGCGAGCCGTTCGACCAGATCTGTGGCGGTCACTGAGGCGACCTCCCCCTTCTGCTGTGCAAAGAGCCAAGAATCTCACATCCCGCGCGCAAACGGGCCAGTTGGCGGGAGCCCCGACGCACCTTCCAGGACTGCCCACGTCATTAATCGCATCACGGTAAAACTTTATTGCAATACAATACGTATTTATCGTACAACGATAACGCACGCCGTCGGCGTGAGCGTGGAGGCAGAACATGACGGGCATGGCCAAGAATCCGATCGCGTCGTTTCTGGCGGGTCTCGTGAACGTCCTCTGGTACGGGGCAATGGTCATCCTCGCGTTGGCGATCGTCCTCCTCGTGGTGTCACCGTGGATCGGCACGCACGATCTGAAAGTCGATCTCGAGATTCCCGTGGCGCTGCGCGTGAATGCGACAACGCATCCGGTTGTCGCGCGGTCGCAGGATGTCACGCAGGCCAGGATTGAGGATCTTCGAGGCGCGGTTCGCTTCGTGCCCTTGAATCGAGGTGTGGTCGCCGGATCGGCGGCGGTGCTGATCGTCGCGATTTCGCTGATCGTCTGGGTGCTGCACCAACTCAGGTCCGTCTTCCGCACGCTGAGAGACGGTCGACCGTTCGTCGCCGCGAACGCGTCACGGCTGCGGAACATCGGGTGGGCCGTCATCGTCGGCGAAACGCTTCGCACGGCGCTGGCGTTGGTCGAGAACGCCTATGCCGCCGGGCACTTCGCAGTATCGGGTCTCACGTTCGAGGTTCGTCCGGACTACAACGCGCTCACGGTGATCAGCGGTCTCATCATCCTGGCGATCGCCGAAGTCTTCAGGGCCGGCACGAGGCTCGATGAAGAGCAGTCGTTGACGGTGTGAGGCGTTCGATGGCCATCCGCGTACGCCTCGATTACCTGCTGCTCGACCGGCGTCTGACGCTGACGGACCTGGCGGATCGCATCGGCATCACGATCGCGAACCTGTCGGTTCTGAAGACCAACAAGGCCCGCGCGATCCGGTTCTCGACGCTCGACGCGCTCTGCCGGGAGCTCCACTGCCAGCCTGGCGAGCTGCTGGAGTGGACGCCCGATGAAATCGATGACGGGAAGGCGGGGGTCTGAGTGACGATGCCAGGCGGGCCAGACGGAGGCCCTGAGTCAGTGCGGCATTCGCGCTTGGGGATCAAAGTGTTCAATCAACCACGCATCGGCCGTTCCGGCGCTGACACTGCTCACGAAGTAGTGACCGTCAGGCGTCACGTCGCCCCCGTCCTCGCTGGCCAGCGGCTCACGCGAAAGAGGGCTCGATTGTCCATTGCGTGTCGAAACTGACCAAACGCCGCGCTCATCCGCTGCGATCACCGCTCCTCCGTCTGCCGACCAGCCCATCGGCCAATACGTAGCAGTCGTCATCAGCCGAGGGACGAGCGCGGGCCATGAGAAGACGTAGAGCCCGCGCGGGCCTCCGGTACGATTCCAGAACACAGCGAGCTCCTTTCCGCCCGGTGCAAATTCCGGCAAGAACACCCACCCATAGCGACTCCCAGGCAACAGGAACGAATCCTGGCCGGTCGACAGATCCCGGATGCGATAGTTCATCTGGTTCATGCTCGTGACTTCCTGCCACATCAGCCGTCCGTCCGGTGTCCAGGCCGTGAGAAGGTTGTTGCTCGGCGCTGCGTCGTGGAGTTGCTCCAATTGCCTGCCATCCGCACGCATCAACCACACGCTGCTGGTGCCACCTCGCACCGATGCAAACGCGATGCTCGCTCCGTCGGGTGACCAGGCAGGCGCGCCATCGAAATCGTCTCCCGATGTCAGCGGGATCGGCTCTCCACCGGCGAACGGAACCTTGACGATCCGAGTGCGCGGTGGAATACCGACGACAGCGGCAATCCACTGTCCGTCAGGCGACACCCTGGGCGAGCTGAATCTCCGTGTCCCATGCGTGATGAACGTCATCGATTCGCCGGAACGCGTCATATTGAGCCGCGCCAGGTTCGCCGTCACGGTGCTCCGAACATGAAGAAGAGAGCGGCCGTCGCCGGAGATTGTCAAGCTATCGCCTGCGGACAGGCCTGACATCACCACGCGCGGCGTTGGCGAGGCCGCGTCGCCGAGGTCCAGCGACAGGAGCTCGGCGGCCTCGTTCTGGGGTCTCAGGAAGTAAACGCGATTCTCGATCGGCGACCAGCAAATCGAGCTGATAGGCTGCACATCGGTGTAGACGGGACGGGCCTCACGGCCGTCGGCTGTGGCGATCCAAATCACCCAACGTTCGCCAACGTCGCGGCCCAGAAGCGCCAGACGATCCAACTTCGGATGCCAATTGATGTCGTGTGCGGAGTGAATCCCACTTACAGCAACTGAGCCGATCAACGTACCATGCGTCACGTCGTAGATCGTGAAACCACCGGGTTCGTGCTGACCCGCGAGCGCGATGCGTGAGCCGTCTGGTGACCACGCGCCATAGGTAGACGGCGTCACCCACGTGACACTGAGAGGTCGCGCACCATGCGTTGAAGCGACGTACAGGAAGGACCCTCGTTGGTTGCCACCAACGAAGGCGATCCGGTCCCCGCGTGGTGACCATCTGAGTTTCGAGATCCCCTCTGACGCAACGTCCGCGCCGACGATCTCAGCTGCCGGTCCACCGGAAACCTCCTGGATCAGGAGCCGACCTGCGCTGGTGTAGGCAAGGCTGCGGCCATCCGGCGAAAGAGCGGCCTCGCTGACATTCCCGACAAACGTGAGTTGACGATGGACCGGTGACGCAGCCATCGGCTGTTCAGCGACCGGAGCATCACGATGAGGAAGCGTCAGAAGCGCGACAATACCGGCAGCAGTAAGCGCGCAGACCGCGACGACCGCCGCGAGTTTCAGCTTGCGGGCGCTGTCCGCGGATACTGGCTGCCTGGGTTCGACACGATCCACCGCCTGACGGAGGAGCTCATCGAGCGCTGTCATGTCTCGGACACGAGCGCGAACGTCTTTCTCGAGACATCGGCGCAACACGCTGTGGATCACCGGCGATATCGATCGCGGCAGTGCTGCCCACTCAGGTTCGTGTTCCAGGATCGCGGCGATGGTGTCGGACATCGTGTCCCGGGCGAACGCCGCACGTCCTGTCAGCATCTCGTACAGCACACAGCCGAACGCCCAGATGTCGGTGCGCCCGTCTACGGCGTGCCCTCGCGCCTGTTCCGGGCTCATGTACGCGACGGTTCCCGCTGCGAAGCGTTCTCGCGTGCTCGCCGCCGTTATGGTGGGTGCCTGCGAAAGGTCAGAAGGCTTGCCATCGCTCGCGACTTCCGCCAGTCCGAAATCGAGCACTTTGACCTCACCGGCGGGCGTGACCTTTATGTTGGCGGGCTTCAAATCTCGATGAACAATGCCTTTCCTGTGCGCCGCGACGAGGGCCTCAACTACCTGACGGGCGATCTCGAGTGCTTCGCGGACAGGGATCGCGCCGGAGGCCAGACGTTCGGCGAGTGTCTCTCCCTCGACGAGCTCGAGCACGAGTGCGCGTACGCCCTGTTCTAGACCGGTCGAGGCGTCTGCTTCCTGGAAGCCGTAGATAGACGCAATGTGCGGGTGATTCAGTGCCGCCAGAATTCGCGCTTCGCGCTCGAATCGTGCTCGACGCTTGGGATCAGCCGCGAACCTTTTCGGCAAGATCTTGAGCGCGACGTCGCGCCCAAGCTTCGCGTCGTGAGCGCGGTACACCTCGCCCATCCCGCCAGCGCCGATGGCAGCTTGAATCTGATACGGTCCGAGGCGGGTACCGGGAGATAACCACACGGACGGCTCGAATTATAGAAAGACAGAGGCGCAACCGAAATGGTCGTCTACGACCTGGAATGCGCTTCAGGGCCGCCTTCATGTGTCGGATGCTGAAACATGCGCTGAAGCTTGTTCAGCTGATCTGATACGACCCCGCGCGCCCTCGAACTGATGATGGCGCGGGCGACACCGCCCAGCATCCCGCCGAGGACATCGAGCCGCGACCTGTTCACGTACACCAGATACGTCGACGTCGCCGGACCGGATCGACTCCCCACCAGCACGGTAACACCGAGCGACGCATCGAAGTAGTGGCTGGCGTAGATCTGCTTCGAACCGATCATGTACTCGACAGGGGTCTCGCCGGCACTTCGCGAGATGGCCAGGTGCGTGATGCTGACGACGCCCCGCCGGCCAACGCGCTCCCTGGACCAATAGAGGATGTCCGACGTGTCGGGCACGCGGCCGGCAGGAAACTCGATCAGGTGCCGCAGCAGCGAGGGGAAATGCGGACAGTCGTCGGGATCGGAGGCCGCGAGCGATGCGAACTCGCGGGCGACGTTCAGCGGGGCGGCCCTGTCCGCGTACTCCATCGCGGCGGCGGATCCAGACCGCAGATACGCGTTGGTATAGTCAGCCAGCATCTGCCCGAACAAGCCGGTCGCGCGGCGCGGCGCATCCGGCGTCTTCCAATCGATCTCCTGTTGAAGGCGGGCGATGGCCGGCCCGGGCAGCCGCACGCCACAGTGCCCGATGCGGCAGTCGCGCAGGTTCCGGATATCCGACTCGTCGAGCGTCAGCGCCGCCAGATCGTCCTTCGACGGCGAGCTCGAGAAGACGCCAATCTGCAGGACGGCTTCATCCTGCTTGAAGTGGACGATATCGTTGAGGCGTGCGACGTAGGCCTGCGCGGAAGTCGAGAGCCGGACGACGCCGATGGTATCGACCTCTCGCCGCTCTTCCGCGCGCAACGTTCGCGTGAGGACGTGGCCACGATCGATCCGGTCGACGTCGGCCCCCGTGAGCTTGAACGACGTCATCAGATACGAGCGTGCATCGAGGGAGACAGCACGGATAGCGTCCGGCCGCCACGCTGCGGAGGCGGCCAGCAGGGCGATCGTCAGCGTCGATGGAAGCGCGCGCGACACGGAATCCTCGTCACGACACGGCGCGAACGCTAGCCGCCGCTTTCTCCCGTCGTCACGACGCCGAGCGGCAGGTCGAGGTCCGGCATCGGCTTTGCGATGAAGAGTCGCCGCGCCGCCCGCGCGAGCCATCGCGCGCGGCGGGCCGACCGCGCATGGCGCGCGCTGTCGGTCGCAATCCCGGTGTTCGCGTACATCTGGCGGTACAGCTTCGAGATCAGCACGAAGGCCAGCCGGGCACGAATGGACGATACGCACGTCGAGCGTTGCCAGGTCGCCCGAAGCGAGTAGAAGCGATCCCACACGTCCTGCGTGCGCGTTCGAATCTCGCTCGCCGACATCAGCGGGTGCGGCGCGTATACCTTCGGCCGGCGCGACGAGGGGATCAGCCAGTAGCGCGTGATCGGAATGCCGTCGATCTGCGGCACGTCGGTCGATTCGCGCTCCCACTTCGCGAAGTCCACCGTTCCTGGAAACGGCGTCAACATGACGAACTGCGCGAACGACACGCCCGCGCGCTGCGCCAGATCGGCGGTGGCGTCGAAGGTGTCGGGCTTGTCCGTGGGCAGGCCGAAGATGAACGAGCCGAGCACGTGCACGCCGTGCGACCGGAAGGCCTGCAGACGCGTGACGAGAGCCTCGCCAGCATCGTTGAAGTCCTTGTAGACGGCTTTCAGCCCTTCGGGCGTGACGGACTCGACGCCCACGAGCGCGCCGCGGATCCGCGCGCGCCGCATCGCTGAAAGAAACTCCGGATCCTCCGCAGCTTCCATGGTGATTTGGGTATAGAACACCATGTCCTCCGGCAGGCGCTCGAGCTGCGACATCAGCTCGAAGCGCTCCTGCCTCAGCGCGGTCAATGCGTCGAGCGTCCGGCTGTCGACGCGTCGCGCGGCGGCGGCGAGGTCGGCTTGCGCGACGGGATAGAAGTTGTCGTCGGCCAGCAGCACGAAGCGAAAACCCTTGCGTCGAAGCGCGACGATCTCACGAACCACTGCCGACACCTGCCGCTGACGCGGCTTCTGCCCGTCGGTACGCCACACCGAGCAGAACGAGCAGTGCTTCGGGCAGCCGCGCAGCGTCTGAACGGAGCCCCACATGTAGCGGTCGTCGGGCAGGAGATCCCATCGCGCGGGCGAGAACGCACTGCCGTCGATCCGGCCTCCATCGTACTGAGGTCTGGGTATGCCGGCCCCGCAGTCGATGAGCACCTGCCGCCAGACGTGGTCGCCGTCACCCGTCACCACTGCGTGCGCGCCACCGTGCTCGCGGACTTCGCCGGGAAACAGCGTCGCATGGATCCCGCCGAAGACGACGAATGCGCCCTTCTCGCGTGCCAGCCGTCCAAGCGCGTATCCGCGGAGCGCGTTCGCCGTGTGAATGCCGATGCCGACGACATCGCCACTCGAGACGTCATCGACGTCGAAGGGCTCGAGAGTTTCATCGACGATCGATGGCGTGCCGTACTCGTGCGGCGTCGCCGCGGCGAGGACGTAAAGCCATCTGGGGGTGATGACGGCGGTGCCGAAAGACACGTCGCTCGGATTGACGAGATGCACTCGCATTTGGGGGCCTTTTCTGTTGTGTCGGACTAGAAGGATCCGGCAATCTTCCTGCCTAACCTGCTGAAGAGTGATCCGGTGGCGACGCCTGCTTTGCGCGAACTGCTGCCGATCGCGGTGCC
>JAICSD010000398.1 GCA_025937075.1 Vicinamibacteria bacterium
CTCGATCAGGGCGCGACGAACGACAAATCGCTGCTTACGACGCCTGTCCTCTTCGACACCCCCGAAGCCGATCGTATTCTCGCCACGCTCCAGGTCTTTCCTCCTGACAATCCGTGGAACGAGGACGTTTCCGATCGACCGGTGGACCCGGACTCCGCAGCCATCATCCGCAGCATCGGAGCGGACACGCCGCTCGGATACAACCTCGACATGAATTTCGTCGTGGTGCCGCCCGATCAGCCGCGCGTCCCTGTACGGGTGATGGCGTATCCGGAGGAGTCGGATCCAGGCCCGTTTCCAATTCCATCGAATGCGCCCATCGAGAACTGGCCGCTGTCGCGCAACGAGGACGTCCGCGCGCTTCCGAAGCCCGGAGCCACGCTGGAGCAGTTTCAACGCGACGGCACGGGCGATCGCCACCTCATCGTCGTCGATCCGGTCAACGGCAGGGTTCACGAATTCTGGCAGGCCAGACGAACGGACATGGGATGGACGGCATCGCAGGCGTCGACGTTCGATCTCACATCGAACCGCCTGCGCCCCGAAGGATGGACTTCCGCGGACGCGGCCGGCCTGCCGATTTTTCCGGCCGTCGTGCGCTATGACGAGGCCGCGCGGGGGCTCGTCCGGCACGCGATGCGCGTGACGGCGCGGCGCACCAGACGCGCGTACGTGTACCCCGCACGGCATTTCGCGAGCCCGCATCCGGATCGCGATCTGCCGCGCATGGGAGAACGTCTGCGGCTGCGACGCGACTTCGAGACGTCAGGATTCCCGCCGCACGCGCGCGCCATCCTCGAGGGGTTGAAGCGCTACGGCATGTTCGTCGCCGACAATGGCAGCGACTGGCTCATGTCGATCGCGCCGGACGCGCGCCTGCAGGGCCTCGAATCGCTGGCCCGCGTCAAAGGCTCCGATTTCGAAGTGATCGTGCCAACCGGCCCGGATGAGGGACCGCGCGCTCACTCGAAGCACTAAGCCCGCAGCGCCTCCCGGCAGTACTCGACGCACTTCGCGATCTCTTTCATTCGATCCGATCCCTCGGGCACCGGGTACTCGAACTCGATCGTCGCCTGGATGTTCCACTTGTTGTCGCGAATCGACTGCAGCGCTTCCTTGATCGGCGTGTCTCCCTGACCGAACGGCACGTTCGGGCCCTCGTGCAGCTTCCGATCCTTGACGTGGATGTGGGTGATGCGGTCGTGGTGCTGCTTCAGGAACGGGATCGGCGACGTGTTGTTGCCCGCCACGAAGTGACCGAGGTCGAGGTTCGCGCCGTTGTGCTTCGCGTACGCGAACGCCTCCTCCCAGATCGCCGGCGTGACTTTTGTGTGGCCGTGGTAGCCGACCATCATGCCGTGCTTGTCGGCGAATTGACCGACGCGCTTCGTGCCGTTCGGCGGCAGGTCGATCTCGCACGAAATCGCCCGCGCGCCCAGGTTCTTCGCCAGGTTGAACGCGTAATCGAGCTCGTCGTCCGCATAGCTGTAGATGTTGTCGAACTTGACGATCTCGATCAGGACGCCCGCGTCCTCGTACATCGTGCGGAACGCGCGAACCTTGTCCAGTGATACTGCGACGCGCCATTTGCGAAGCTCCTCGGCAGCGGCCTTGCGCGCCGCCTCCTGCTCGGGGCTGCGCTGCCCGCGTCCGCCGCCACGCGTGATCAGCTCCGGCTCGACGCCGAGATAACGCTCGACGGGCTGCGAGCGCAGTTCCACGCCGCTCACGCCGAGCTGCACGACGTGCTGCAGGATGTCCGCGCCACTCACCGCGAGGTCGCCGAAGTCGTAGGGGACGTTGAGCCCGATTTGCACGCCGGCGACCTTTGAATTCGGCTTTTCCGCCGCCGCGGCGAATCCTCGGCTGCGCGACAGCAGTCCTGCCGCGGGCAGCACGCCGAGGGCCATCATTCCCACCTCACGTCTCGTGTACGGCATCGGTAATCGTCTCCTCTCGACAGAGATATTAGTCCGAAGACGTCCACAGAGATCCGGTCGTGACCGCCCTCTGCTCCTCGGCGTGCCCTGCGTGAGACCGTGACCGCCCTCTGCTTCCTCAGCGATCCCCGGGGTATCATTTCCGCAGAATGGTCGTTCGCAGTCTGACAGCCTCACTTGTCGGAGCAACCCTCGCCGTGTCGCTGGCCACCGCACAGGCGACGCATCCCTGGCCGCCTCCCGTACAGAAGGTCGGCGACGAGTCGCCCGTCCTCTCGCCCGAAGACGAGATGAAGACGTTCTTCATGCCGCCCGGCTACCACGTCGAGCTGGTCGCGAGCGAGCCGATGATTGAAGAGCCGATTCTCATCGATTGGGATGCGGACGGACGCCTGTGGGTCCTCGAGATGCCGGCGTACATGCGGGACATCGCAGCGGACGGTGAACGCGATCCCGTCGGACGCGTCAGCGTGCTCGAGGACACGAACGGCGACGGGAAGATGGACAAGAAGACGGTCTTCCTGGACGGCCTCGTCCAGCCGCGCGCGCTCAAAGTCCTTCAGCATGGCGTCCTCGTCGGCGAGCCGCCGAACCTCTGGCTCGCGCGGGACACGAACGGCGATCTCGAGGCCGACACGAAGGAGCTCGTCGCATCGAACTACGGCCAGGCGATGGCCAATGTCGAGCACAACGCGAACGGCCTGATGTGGGGGCTCGACAACTGGATCCACACGTCCGAGCACAACGGGTATCTGCGCCTGAAGGACGGCAGGTTCGAGAACAAGGCGACGCTCTCGCGCGGGCAGTGGGGCCTCTCGACGGACGATGCGGGGAGGATTTACCGCAATACGAACGAGGCGGCGCTGTTCGTGGATCTGATCAACGAGCGCTACTTCATGCGGAATCCCAACCTGCTGCGCACCCGCGGCAGCTACGAGTCCCTGCAGAACGACGAGGTCAACACCGTCTGGCCCGTGCGGCCCACCCGCGGCGTCAACCGCGGGTATCAAACCGGCATCCTTCGTCCTGACGGCACGCTCGCGCACTTCACGTCGGTCAGCGCGCCGACGGTCTACCGCGGGGATCGGCTGCCCTCAGAGCTGTACGGCAACGTCTTCGTTGTCGAACCCGCGGCGAATCTCGTCAGCCGCTTGATCGTGAGCGACGCGGGGTCGGCGCTGACGGCGAAGAAGGCGTACGAACGCGGCGAGTTCCTGGCGTCGACCGACGAGCGGTTCCGTCCCGTGTACCTCTCCTCCGCCCCCGATGGCACGCTCTACGTCGTCGACATGTATCACGGGATCATTCAGCACAAGGGCTACATCACCGAATACCTCCGGGATCAAATCCTGTCCCGCGGCCTCGATCACCCGAACGGCAACGGGCGGATCTACCGGGTCGTCCACGACACGACGCGCCGTGGTCCGGCGCCGGCGCTTTCGAAGGCGTCCGCCGCGCAGCTCGTCGACGCGCTCGCGCATCCCAACGGCTGGTGGCGCGATACCGCCCAGCGGCTGCTCGTCGAGCACGGCGATCGATCCGGCGCGACGCTTCTGAAACAGCGCGCCGAACAGGCGGCAGACTGGCGAACGCGCGTGCATGCGCTCTGGACTCTGGGTGGCCTCGATGCCATCGATCGCGACACCGTACTGCACGCGCTGCACGATACGTCGCGCGACGTCCGCGCGTCGGCGCTTCAGCTCGCAGAGCGCTGGCTGCCGGAAGGCGACGAGGCGATGCAGGCGGCCGTACTCGCATGCGTGAAAGACACCGATTGGGCGGTACACGAACAGCTCGCGGCGACGTTGGGTGCGCTGCCGGCCGGGTCGTCGGCCAAGCAGACGGCGCTCGCGGATCTTCTGAATAGGTTCGGCAGCGATCCCGTGGTGGTCGACGCGGCCCTGAGCGGGCTGGCAGACCATGAAGCCGAGATGCTCGCGAGGCTGCTCGCGACACGCGACGAGTCGCCGTTGCGTCGTGATGTCGTGACGATGTTTGCGGCAACGGTGATGAAGGGTGCTCAGGATCGTCCGGTTCAGGATGTGCTGTCGTGGGTTGCCGAGGAGAACCGGCCGGCATGGCAGCGCGAGGCGCTGATGAACGGCGTCGAGGCGGTCGTCCTCGGGCGTCCGCTGCCCGGAGCCGCCGGCCGCGGCGCCTTCGCCCAGTTCGCGCAGCCGCCGCGCACCACCGAACCGGGTGCGCGTGGTGGTCCGGGAGGAGCGCCGGCCTTCCCGCGGCCGAACGATTCCACGGCCGGACGAGGTCGAGGCCGTGGCCGGGGGAACACGGGAACAACCATTGCGCTGAGGCGCGAGCCCGCCGCCTTTACGGCGA
>JAICSD010000020.1 GCA_025937075.1 Vicinamibacteria bacterium
TGCCCCACTCCGCTCCGGCGGCGCGCCAGAGGCGCGCATACTACCGGAAGCTCTTGAGGGCGTCCGATTCAGTATCGTAGGTCTCGAACACGGTCAGCAGCTTCGTGATCGCCAGCAGATCCTGAATCCGCTTCGTCAGGTTCAGCAGCTTCAGCTTGCCGCCCTGCCGGCTGACGGTCGTGTAGGTGCGTACGATCTCGCCGAGGCCCGCGCTGTCGATATAGGGCACGCCTTCGAGGTTGAGCAGCAACTGCTTCCGGTCCTGCTGGATCAGGGAGTTGATCTTGTCCTTGAGCAGTTCGTCGCCTTCGCCCAGCGTCATCTTGCCCTTGAGGTCCAGAATCGTCACTCCGTCGACGACCCGTTCGTCGATCTGCATTGCCGTCGTCTCCTCGTCCGCAGCCCTGATTATTCCACGTGAAAGACCCGCCAGAGTACTACGGGATCGCTGAAAGTGTCAACTTTTCAGGGGTTTGCGCTGCCTTAGCCGTGCGCGGCGTCTGGCCCCGTGACCATGGCCGGCGTGCCGGCGAACCGTTCCCGTACCGTTTCGATCACCACGTACAACACCGGGATGAAAACGATGTTGAGGAAGGTGGACACGACCATCCCGCCCGCGACGGTCGTTCCAACGGAGTGACGCGCCTCTTGACCTGCGCCCGTGGCGAAGACGAGCGGCAACACGCCGAGGATGAACGCCAGGGATGTCATCAGAATAGGTCGGAGCCGGATGCGCGCGGCTTCGACGGCGGCGTCGACGATCGACAGGCCGCGATGCCTGAGCTGCTCGGCGAACTCGACGATCAGGATCGCGTTCTTTGCGGCGAGACCAATCAGCATCACGAGACCGACCTGGCAGTACACGTCGTTGGCGAGGCCGCGCAGCCATTGCGCGGACAGCGCGCCGAAGACGGCAAGCGGCACGCCGAGGAGGACGATGAACGGCAGCACGAGGCTTTCGTACTGTGCCGCAAGCGTCAGATAGACGAGCAGCAGCGCGAGGCCGAAGATGATGAACGACTGCCGGCCAGCTTTGGTCTCTTCGAGCGAAATGCCGGACCACGCATAGCCCATCCCTTGCGGAAGCGTTCGTTCCGCCAGCGATTCCATTGCCTGGAGGGCAGTGCCCGAGCTGACGCCCGGGGCGGCCGATCCGTTGATCGTCGCGGACCGGAACAGATTGAAATGGTTGATGACCGTCGGGGACGTCGTCTCCTTCATCGAGACGACTTCCTCGAGCGGCACCATCGTGCCGGTCCGTGTCCGTGCGTAGAGCTCCTTCAGCGCCTGCGGGTTGGATCGGAATTCCTGATCCGCCTGCACGTAGACGCGGTACGCGCGGTTGTTGAACTCGAAGTCGTTCACGTACTGCGAGCCGAGGAAGACCTGCAGCGCGTTCGTCACTTCGTCGAGCGGGAGCCCCAGGGCGAGCGCACGCTGGCGATCGATCGTCACCTGCAGCTGCGGATCGTTTGCCGTGAACGGGCTGAAGAGCCCGCGAAGCTGCGGCGACCGGTTGCCCGCGGCAACGAGCGCTTGCGTTGCCTGTGCGAGCCTCCCGATGTCCGTTCCGGTCTGATCGAGCACCTGGAATTCGAATCCGCCGAACCGGCTCAATCCCGGAATCGCTGGCGGCGTGAACGCGACGACGATTGCACCGGGCAGCGAGAACAGAGGACCGCTGATCCGTCCGATGATCGCCTGCAGTGAATGCGCATCTCCCTTTCGGTCCTCGAACTGCTTGAGCCGCGCGAACATCAATCCCGTGTTCGACGAGGCGCCCGTGAAGCTGAACCCCATGACGGAGAACAGCGCCAGGACATCCGGATCCTTCATGATGATCTGCTCGGCCTGCCGCGCGACATTTCCCGTGTACTCGAGCGAGGCGCCCGCCGGTGCCTGAATCTGGACGATGAAGTACCCCTGGTCCTCCTCCGGGACGAACGACTGCGGGACCGTCCGGTAGATCCAGTACGTCGCGCCAAGGGCGACGAAGAAGACGAACACGACGGCCCAGCGTCCGCGCATCGCCGTCCGCAGCCCGCGGATGTACTCGTGCGTACCGCGCGTGATGCCCCGCTCGAACAAGGTGAAGAAGCGCCCCTTGTGGTGGCTCTGCCGCTCGAGGAGCAGCGCCGACAGCGCCGGCGTCAGCGTGACGGCGTTGAACGCCGACAACGCCACGGCAAACGCAATCGTCATCGAGAACTGCGCATAGAGTCGTCCGGTCGTGCCCGGGAAGAACGCAACCGGCACGAACACGGCGATGAGGACGAGCGCGGTCGCGATGACCGCGCTCAGCACTTCGCCCATCGCGTCTGCGGCGGCCTTTCGAGCCGGCACCTTGAACTCCTGGATGTGCCGCTCGATGTTCTCGATCACGACGATCGCATCGTCGACGACGATGCCTGTGGCGAGAATGACCCCGAAGAGTGTCAGCGTGTTGATGGAGAACCCCATCAGCTTGATGAACGCGAACGCGCCGACCAGCGACACGGGGATCGTGATCGTCGGGATGATCGTGCTCCGCCACGTCTGCAGGAAGATGAAGATGACGAGCACGACGAGCGCGATCGCTTCCGCCAGCGTCTTCAACACTTCCCGGATCGATTCCTGGACGACGTCGGTCGTGTTGAAGGCGATCTGGAACTTCATGCCGGGCGGGAACTGCTTCGACAGCCGATCCAGCTCCTGCACCATCGCCTCGTAGACGTCGAGCGCGTTGGCCGTCGGAAGCTGGATGACCCCCATCCCGACGCCCTCGAATCCCTGGAAGCGCAGCTCCGACGAGTACGTCTCGGCGCCAAGCTCCGCGTGTCCAACGTCTCTCAGACGGACGAGGGCGCCCCCTTCGCCTGCCTTCAGGATGATGTTGTCGAACTCCGAGGCTTCCGTCAGGCGGCCCACCGCACGGACGCTCAGCTGATACATCTGACCCGATGGCGCTGGCGCCTGTCCGAGGCTGCCGGCGGCGACCTGGACGTTCTGCTGGCGCAGCGCGTTGACGACGTCGTTGGCGGTGATCTGGCGCGCGGCCATGCGATCCGGATCCAGCCACAACCGCATGGAATACTTGCGCTCGCCGAAGATGATCACGTCGCCGACGCCGGGAATTCGCTTGAGCGCATCTCTGACGTAGACGTCGAGGTAGTTGCTCATGAACAGCGAGTCGTACCTGTTGTTCTCGGAGTAGACGCCGATCGCTGCGATGAATCCCGTGGACTGCTTTTGCACGGTGACGCCGAGGCTGCGCACTTCCGCCGGCAGTCGCCCGAGCGCCTGGTTGACGCGGTTCTGCACGTCGACGGCGGCGAGGTCCTGATCGCGCGTGACGTCGAACGTGACGGTGATCGTCGACACGCCGCTGTTCGTGCTCGAGGAGGTCATGTAGAGCATCCCCTCGACCCCGTTGATCGCCTGTTCCAGCGGTGTGGTGACCGCGGTCTCGACTTCCTGCGCGTTCGCGCCCGTGTAGATCGCGGTCACGTTCACGTTCGGCGGCGCCAGTGACGGATACTGCGCGATCGGCATCGTCGGGATCGCCAGCAGGCCGGCGAGGATCAGAACGAGCGAGCAGACCGACGCCAGGATAGGGCGCCGGATGAAGGTATTGACGAACATCTACTGAGCCTTGACGGGGGCGCCGTCGGCGATCTTCTGCACGCCGGAGGTGATGACCTTGTCGCCGGCCTTCAGCCCGCTGGTCACCACATAGTCGTTGCCGACGACTTCACCGACCTGAATCGGATGCTGGCGCGCGACGAGTCCCTGCTCGCCGGCTTCCGCGAGATAGCAGAAGAACTGGCCGCCGATCCTGAGCACGGAGACGACCGGAATCGTGAGACCAGGTTCGGAGCGCCAGACGATGCGCGTCCGGACGAACTGCTGCACGCGCATCCCTGGCGGTGAGTCGCGCAACAGCGCCTTCGCCAGGATCGTCTGCGTCGTATCGTCCACGCGCGGCGCGATGAACGTGATGGGGTTCGTGGCGATCACCTTGCCATCCGAATCCAGGATCTGGACCGGCAGCCCGAGGCGCAGATCGGGAGAGCGATCGAGCGGCACCTGGATGTAGGCCTCGAGCCCCGATCGGTCGTCGATCGTCGTGATCTGCGTGGACGTCGTGACCCGATCGCCTTCCCGGACGGGAATGTCGCCGACGACGCCGTCCGTGGGCGCGGTGACCCGGTAATACTGAAGCTGGACCTGGCCCTCGCGCACCTGCGCGTCCAGCGCGGCGAGATTCGCCTGCGCCGTCTCCAGGCTGTGCTGTGCCTGATCGAATTCGTTGCGGCTGATTGCGCCGGCGTCCAGCAGCGACTTGAGGCGGCCGACCTGCCCCTTCCAGTACTCGACGTCCGCCACGCGTGCGGTGCGGGTCGATTCGGACGAACGGACGGTTGCCGCCTGCCGCTCGGGATCGATCTGCACGAGCGGCGCCCCTTCGCGCACGTGATCCCCGGACTTCACGAAGATCTTCGTGATGTGTCCCTCGACCTGGGGCTGAATCGTGGTCGAGTGGAGCGATCGAACGGTGGCGATCAGATCGGACGAGCGCTCGATTGGCTTCTGCTCGAGCGTGACGATCGTCACCGGCACCGCCGGCGGCGCGCCGCGTCCGCCACCCGCCTGCCCCTGCGCGCCTCCGCCGTTGCCGCCACCGCAGGCGACAGCGAGAAGCGCGAGGAAAAGGCCGAGGCACGAGGGAAGATGGCGACGCATGAAAGCGTGACTCCAGTATGATTCGCGCGAGTTCAGAGATGTAGACGTTGCGGCCAGGAGACGAGATTCAAGCGAGAGCCCCACGCTGTGCGAGGACGAGACAGCGCGCGGGAGAGTCCACAAAAACGAAGGCCACGCCGGAGCGTGGCCTCAGATTCACGCCGGTCGGGGAACGATCGTACTACACCCCTCCGGCCCCCGCGAATTTCCGCGACTGGAAACACTCGCGGCAGAAGACCGGACGACCCTGGGTTGGGCGGAACGGCACGGTGGTTTCCTTGCCGCAGGCCGAGCAGTTGGTCGTGGTTTCAACGCGCTCGCGGCCGACGGCCGCACCTCCTGCCGGACGCGCTGCACGCTTCGCCTTGCAGCTCTTGCAGCGCTTCGGCTCATTCTTGAAGTTCTTGTCGGCGAAGAAGAGCTGCTCGCCGGCGGTCCACACGAACGGGGCCCCACAGTCCACGCAGGTCAGGGTCTTGTCCTGGAACTCCATCGTTACCTCTCTCGCTCACCCATTGGATCCCATCGCGCGCTGGCGGTTTTACCGAGGACCCGGCGTGGTGGGCCGGGCCCGCGGCCCCTTGCTTCCGTCTCGTCAATCCGATTCGCGACGCTGCTTCTTGCGCGTGCGCTTGCGCGCCAGCGCCTGCTTGGCGCGGCGCCGATCGCCGGGCTTCAAATAGAAGGAATGCTTCTTGATATCTTTGATGATATCTTCCTGCTGTACCTTCCGCTTGAACCGGCGAAGCGCGCTCTCGATGGACTCGCCATCCTGCACTTTCACTTCAGCCAAGCTCGTTGACACCCCCTTCGCGGCCGTGCGTCACGGGTCGCGCGGGGCGACTCCGGTGCGTACTGTGCGGCCCTTGACATTCGTCAGAATACGCTAGGCTATCACAGGTAGCCGCGGATTCTAGGGCCAAACACGAGCTGTCGTCAATCACCTATAACTATTGTCAACACAGCACTTACAAGGCAACATGCGGATCATGATCATCGGCAGCGGCGCCCGCGAGCACGCGCTCGCCTGGAAGCTGGCGACCGAGCGCGGGGCCGACGATGTGCTGTGCGTGCCGGGCAACGCCGGCATCGCACAAACCGTGCGCGTCGCCGCGTGCGACATCTCCGATCCCGATGCGCTCGCAGCGCTCGCATCGCGTGAGCGGATCGATCTCACCGTCGTCGGACCCGAGCGGCCGCTCGATCGGGGCGTCGTCGATCGGTTTCGCGAGAGCGGTCAGCGCATCTTCGGACCGCCGCGAACGGCGGCGCAGCTCGAATGCAGCAAGGTGTTCGCGAAGCGCTTCATGGAGCAGCACGGCATTCCGACGGCGCGTTATCGCGTGTGCGCCTCGTCGCGTGATGCGCGCGCGCTGATCGCGTCCGGCGAGTTTGGATTTCCTGTCGTGGTGAAGGCCGACGGGCTCGCAGCGGGGAAAGGCGTCGTCGTTGCCGCGGATCGGGTGGAAGCGGAGCAGGCAATCGCTGCGGCGATGGACGAGCGTCAGTTCGGCGAGGCCGGTGCGCGCCTCGTGATTGAAGAGTGTCTGACGGGACCCGAGGTCTCGTTCTTCGCGATCTGCGACGGTACGCGCGCGATCCCGGTCACCTCCGCGCAGGATCACAAGCGCATCTTCGACGGCGATCGCGGCCCGAACACCGGCGGGATGGGCGCGTTCGCGCCGAGTCCCCTCGTCGATGCCCCGCTGAGCGGCGAGATCGTGGAGAGGATTGTCAATCCGGTCCTGCGGGGAGTGCGCGCCGAAGGTACTGAGTACCGGGGCTTCCTCTACGCCGGCCTGATGCTGACGTGCACCGGGCCCAAAGTGATCGAGTTCAACGTGCGCTTCGGAGATCCGGAAGCGCAGGCCGTCATGCCGCTGATCGAGGGCGATCTGCTGCCGCTGCTCGAATCGGCGGCCGAGGGTGACCTGCGGAGCCATCGTGTCGCGCTGCGACGAGGTGCGTCCGTCGCAGTCGTGCTCGCGTCAGCGGGTTACCCGGGATCGATCACGTCCGGGGTACCGATCGACGGCCTCGAGGAAGCGGCGCGCGTCGACGGCGTCACGATCTTTCACGCGGGGACCGCGCTGAAGGACAACCGCGTCGTCACATCGGGCGGACGCGTGCTCACGGTCGTCGGGACGGGACGCGACTACACCGAGGCGCGTGCGCGGGCCTACGACGGGGTGGGCCGAATTTCCTTCGACGGAATGCACTACCGTACTGATATTGGTTCGAAAGCACTCACTCATGCCTGACGTACTAATCCTGATGGGCTCCGATTCCGACGCGCCGGTGATGCAGGCGGCCGTCGACGTGCTGAACGAGTTCGGCATCTCGAACGAGATGACCGTCGCCTCCGCGCACCGCTCGCCGGAGCGAGTCATGCGCCTCGTGGGCGACGCGCCCGGCCGCGACGTGAAGGTCTTCATCGTCGGGGCCGGCGCCGCCGCGCATCTTGCAGGCGTGGTTGCGGCGCATTCGACGCTGCCGGTCATCGGCGTGCCGATCGATTCGTCCGCGCTCAAGGGGCTCGACGCGCTGTTGTCCACCGTGCAGATGCCGCCCGGCGTGCCGGTCGCAACCGTGTCGATTGGGAAGCCCGGCGCGACGAACGCAGCCGTGCTCGCGGCGCAGATCATCGCGGTGGGAGACCGTGCAATGGCCGCAAAGCTCGCGGCGTACAAGAAGAAGCTCGCCGCGAAGGTCGAGGCTGCGGCCGCGCGCATCGCCGCGAAGTGAAGTACTCGATTATCACTTTCGGCTGCCGCGTGAATCAGGCGGATTCCCTTCGCCTCGAGGAGGACCTCCGCGCGCGCGGCGATGTCGAAGCGCCGGGTTCCTCGGCGGATCTCGTCATCGTCAACACGTGTTCCGTGACCGCGTCCGCCGATCAGGGCGCGCGGCAGGCGATACGCCGGATCGCGCGCGAGAACCCGCACGCGCAAATCGTCGCAACCGGCTGTTACGCAACGCGCTGTTCGGAGGAAGTGTCGGCGCTTCCGGGCGTCGTTCGTGTGGTGCGCAACGACGAGAAGCTGGATTTCGTAGCGCGGAACTTCAGTTCCGCGGACCCCCTGGCGCAACTGAGACTGCGCGCGACGGATTCCGCGGGCGGCCCATGCGGCAAACCCGTTGAGCCCGGCATCGCGGGACGAACCGCCTACACCTTACGCGTCCAGACCGGCTGCGAGGAGCGGTGCAGCTACTGCATCATCCCGTCGACGCGCGGTGCATCGCGCAGCGTGCCGGTGCCGATCGTTGTCGCCGAGGTCGAGCGCGTCGCGGACGCGGGGTTCAAGGAAGTCGCCCTCACCGGCGTGCACCTCGGATCGTACGGCCGCGACCTCGCGCCGCCGGCGTCCTTGCTCGATCTGCTGGCCGCGCTCGAACGCACCAGCCGCGACGTGCGGTTCCGAATCAGCTCCCTCGAGCCGATGGACTGCACGTCGTCAATCGTCGACCTCGTCTCCAGCAACGATCGCTTCCTGCCGCATTTCCATCTGCCGCTGCAGCACGCGAGCGATCGCATGCTCGACGCCATGCGCCGGCCGTACACGCTCGACGCGTACCGCCGCGTCGTCGACGCGATTCGCGCGCGGTTGCCGCATGCATCGATCGGCTCCGACCTGATTGCGGGTTTCCCAGGAGAAACGGACGAGGACTTCGCCGCGAACGAATCCTACCTGCCATCGTCGCCGCTCACGCACCTCCATGTCTTTCCGTATTCCGATCGCCCCGGAACGGTCGCATCGCGCGTCCGCGACAAAGTGAGCGGGATTGTCGTGCGCCAGCGAGCGGCACGCCTGCGTGCGATCGGCGCTGGTCTCACGCGGCGCTTCCGCGATGAGCAGATCGATACCGTGCGACCCGGGCTCACGCTGGAGGACGGCACGCTCGTCGTGACCGACAACTACTTGAAGCTGAGGATCGATCCGGGCCTGGCGAGGAACACTCGGGTGTTCGTGCGGGTCGATCGCCATGATCGGGCGACCGTCCTTCACTGACGCACACCTGATCAATCGTAGCTTCCGCCCTCCGGCCTCCGGCCTCCGAATCTCGTGGCTTCCGCCTTCAGGCGGAAGATGACATCAGGCGGAAGATGACATCAGCGTCGCGAGCACCTGCCCCGGCGACTTCTGGCGCGTCGACTCCGTAATCAATTGCCCGCACGCAGCGCGGATGTCACGCCCTCGAGACTTCCGGACCGAAACGGCGACCCCGCGCTCAGCGAGAATTTGCGCGAAGCGGTTGACGCGCGCATCGGATGGACGCTGGTACGGAATGCCCGGCGCGTCGTTGAGGGGCAGAAGGTTCACCTTCGCGCGAATGCCGTTCAGCAGCCGCACCAGCCGGCGGGCATCTTCGTCCGTGTCGTTCACTCCCGCAAGCATCACGTACTCGAACGTGATGCGCGCGCGCCGCTTCACAGGGAAGCGCCTGCACGCGTCGAGCAGCTCCGCGAGGCCGTACTTCCTATTGATGGGCACCAGCGCGTCGCGCTGCTCCTCGGTCGTCGCGTGGAGCGAGATCGCGAGATTCGGCATCAGCGGTTCGGTGGCGAGCCGCTCGAGCGCGGGCAGTACGCCAACCGTCGACAGCGTGATGCGGCGAGGACTCACTCCGAGGCCGTGTTCGTCCGCCAGCATCCGAAGCGCCTTCATCGTCGCCTCGTAGTTGTGCAGCGGCTCGCCCATTCCCATGAGGACAATGTTGAAGCGCGCGTCGAGCATGCGAAGCTCGCGCGCCAGGACGCGAACCTGTCCCGCGATCTCTCCTGCGGTGAGGTTGCGCACGATGCCCATCTTTCCCGTCAGGCAGAAGCCGCAGCGCATCGCGCACCCGACCTGCGTGGAGACGCAGAACGTGTTCGCAGGGGTATCGGGGATGAAAACGGACTCGATCAGCTGCCCATCCTCGAGGCGCAGAAGAAACTTCGCCGTGCCGTCAGATGACGTTTCTCGCCGCACGACCGCTGGCGTCAGGACGCGGAACGCGTCGGAGAGGCTCGACCGCAGATCGCGTCCAAGATCGGTCATCTCACCAAAATCGGTGAGGCCGCGCTTGTAGATCCAACTGAACAGTTGTCGGGCGTGAAATCGCGGCCATCCGAGCGCGGCGACGGCATCTTCGAGCTCGGAAAGCTCCAGCTCCGCGATATCGTGGCGGCATGCGGTTGACATGATCGTCAGTCCCTGAGGGGCGAATCCTTATTGTACTTCCCCGCGCTGGTCCGCATCGTCCGCGTTTGCACATCAGGCTTTCGGCGTGATAACATCGCACCGTTACGCGGCTTCAGTAAGACCTTACCATCCAATTACTTGCGTGCGGTTCGAGCGAGCGGCGCGCACCCGGCGGCGATAAGTTTTCCGGCAAACGCATGGTCACTCGCGAGGTCCTGGATACCGGTCTTCGTCTCATTACCGAGTCGATGCCGCACGTTCGGTCCGTCAGCATCGGCGTCTGGCTGATGCGCGGATCGCGTCACGAAATACCCGCACAGAGCGGCATCGCGCACTTCGTCGAGCACATGCTCTTCAAGGGCACGGCGACCCGCACGGCCGAAGACATCGCTCAGGCCATCGATTCGATCGGCGGTCAGCTCGATGCGTTCACCGCGAAGGAGTACGCGAGCTACTACATCAAGGTGCTGGACGAGCACCTGCCGCTCGCGGTCGATCTCCTGTCGGACATCGTGTTGAACCCGGCGTTCGCCGAGGATGAACTCGAGCGCGAGAAGAAGGTGATCCTCGAAGAGATCAAGATGGTCGAGGACACGCCCGACGATCTCGTCCACGAGCTGTTCACGCAGCATTTCTGGGAAGGGCACTCGCTCGCGCGCCCGATTCTGGGGACGAAGGAAACGGTCGAGGGCTTCACAGCGCAGATTCTGCGCGACTATTTCGACGGCGTGTACGCGGCGCCGAACCTGATCGTCTCGGCCGCAGGCAACGTGACACACGATCGCGTGAAGGAGCTCGTCGATCGCGCGTTCGAACGGCTCCGCCGCGAAGCGGCTCCGTTCGATGACGAAGCGCCGAAAGTGGTGCCTCAACTGATTGTCCGCTCGAAGGAGCTCGAGCAAAGCCACGTCTGCCTGGGCACGAGCAGCTATCCGCAGAATCATGGCGATCGCTATGTGAGCTACATCATGAACACCGTGCTGGGTGGCTCGATGAGCTCGCGCCTCTTCCAGAACGTGCGCGAGAAGCGAGGCCTCGCATACGCCGTGTTCAGCGGCCTGAGCGCGTATCGCGATGCCGGCAACATCACGATTTATGCGGGCTGCGCCAATGACGCCGTGCCCCAGGTCGTGGATCTCTGCGTCGACGAGCTCCGCGGCCTGAAACAGGGCCCCGTGCCGGACGCGGAGCTTCGGCGCGCGAAGGATCATCTCAAGGGCAGCCTCATGCTGAGCCTCGAGAACACGGCCAGCCGCATGTCGCACCTCGCGCGGCAGGAGATCTATTTCGATCGCCATTTCGGTCTGGATGAAACGCTGGCGGGCGTCGAGCGCGTGTCCGCGACGGACGTGCAGCGGGTGGCGTGCGATTTGTTTGCGAACGGATCGCTCGCCGCGACGGTCCTGGGCCCGTCGCCAGCCGCGCTGACGCGAGGGCAGCTCGATCTTGGCTAGCTAAATGATTCAGCGGTATACCCATCCGGAAATGGGCGCGATCTGGAGCGATCAGCGCCGCTACGAGACCTGGCTCGAGGTGGAGCTCGCGGCCGTCGACGCCATGGCCGCCTCCGGCATCGTCCCGAAAGAGGCAGCGCGCGAGCTTCGTGCGAAGGCCGGCTTCGACATCGCGCGCATCGAGGAAATCGAGCAGACGACGCAACACGATGTGATTGCGTTCACGACCGCGGTGGCCGAGCGGGTTGGCCCCGCGGCGCGGTGGCTGCACTTCGGCCTCACGTCATCCGACGTCATCGATACGGCGCAGGCGCTGCAGATGCGAGAGGCGGCCGCGCTGATCGCGAAAGACATTTCGGTCCTCCTGCTCGCCGTCCGCGAGCGGGCGGAAGAGCATCGGCACACGCCGATGATTGGGCGCACCCACGGCGTGCACGCCGAACCGATGACGTTCGGATTGAAGCTGCTGCTCTGGTACGCCGAGCTGCAGCGCGATCTCGATCGCGTGCTGCGCGCCAGGGATACCGTATCCGTCGGGAAGCTGTCGGGTGCGGTGGGGACGTTCGCGCACCTGGATCCATCGATCGAAGCCGAGGTCTGCGAGTCGCTCGGCCTCGCGCCGGCGCCCGTCTCCTCGCAGGTCATTCAGCGCGATCGGCACGCGGAACTGCTGTCGGCGCTGGCCATTACCGCGGCGTCGCTCGAGAAGTTCGCGCTCGAGGTGCGCGGGCTGCAGAAGACGGAGATTGGGGAAGTCGAGGAGCCGTTCGGGAAGGGCCAGAAGGGCTCGTCCGCGATGCCCCACAAACGCAATCCGATCGGCTGCGAACAGATCGTCGGACTCGCGAGGCTGATTCGCGCGAACGCGATGGCCGCGCTGGAAAACATTGCACTCTGGCACGAGCGGGACATCTCGCACTCGTCGGTCGAGCGCGTGATTCTTCCTGACAGCTTCATCGCGCTCGATCACATGCTGCGCCGGTTCACCCGCATCGTGAAGGGCATGATCGTGTACCCGGATCGCATGATGGAGAATCTGTCCCGATCGCGGGGCGTGGTCTTCTCGGGGAACGTGCTGCTGGAGCTGGCGCGCCGCGGCAGCTCACGCGAGCAGGCCTACGAGTGGGTGCAGCGGAACGCGATGCGCGCGTTTCACGACAAGCGCGACTTCAAGGAGCTGCTCCTGGCGGATGCAGACGTCATGGGTGTGCTCAGTCGGGGCCAGATCGAGCAGGCGTTCGATCTGAAGCACCAGCTCCGCAACGTCGACGCGGTGTTCGCGCGCGTGCTCGCCGGTACGCCGGCGGCGGCAGTGGTGTAGAGGCGAGGAGGTCGGAGGATGGGGGAGGTCGGATGAAAGCGCGAGTGTTCGTCACCTTGAAGCCCTCGGTGTTCGACCCTCAGGGAAAAACGATTGCCGATGCGCTCCACTCCCTCGGGTACGGCGGCATAGGCAACGTTCGGCAGGGCAAGTACTTCGAGCTGGAGTTGCAGGCCACATCTTCGGAGCAGGCGCGAGCCCTCGCCGCGGAAGTGGCCGACAAGGTGCTCGCAAACCCCGTGATCGAGAGCTACCGCGTGGAAGTCGAGTGAGAACATGAAATTTGCCGTCGTCGTTTTTCCGGGTTCGAACTGCGATCACGACGCCTACCACGCGACGAAGCACGTCCTTGGTCAGGAAGCCGAGTTCGTGTGGCACAAGGAGACGACGCTCAAAGGAGCGGACGCGGTCATCCTTCCCGGAGGATTCGCGCATGGCGACTATCTGCGGACCGGCGCTATTGCGCGGTTTTCGCCCATCATGCCCGCCGTCGTCGAGTTTGCGCGCCAAGGCGGCCCGGTGCTCGGCATCTGCAACGGGTTCCAGATCCTCCTCGAAGCGGGACTGCTCCCCGGCGCGATGCTGCGAAACCGCGATCTCCACTATCACTGCGAGCACGTCATCGTCCGGGTAGAGCAGACGGACACGCCGTTCACGCTTCGCGCGTCCAGGGGGCAGCGTCTTCGTCTGCCGATCGCCCACGGCGAAGGGAACTACTACGCGGATCCGTCGGTAATCGCCGATCTCGAAGCCACGCGCCGTGTGATCTTCCGTTACTGCGATGAAAACGGAGAGGTCACGGATGGCGCGAATCCCAACGGATCGGTGAACAACATTGCCGGCATTTGCAGCGACGCCCGGAACGTCGTGGGGCTCATGCCGCACCCGGAGCGCGCGTGTGAAGGACCGCTCGGCAGCGCCGACGGTCTGGTGCTGCTCGAGTCCGTGGTGATCGCCCTGAGCGACGCCGGCGCCGTGGCGCGCACATAAGGCCCATGCCGATCTCTCAGCAGGTGCTCGATCGACACGGACTGAGCCGCGAGGAGTACGACCGGATCGGCGCCTCGCTGAAGCGCGAGCCGACAGAGACCGAGCTCGGGATCTTCTCCGTGATGTGGTCCGAGCACTGCAGCTACAAGAGCTCGCGCATTCACTTGAAAAAGCTGCCCCCGCGCGGGCCGCGCGTGCTCCAGGGTCCCGGAGAAAACGCGGGCGCGGTGGATATCGGCGGCGGGCTCGCGGCCGTGTTCAAGATCGAATCGCACAATCACCCGTCGTTCATCGAGCCGTACCAGGGCGCAGCGACGGGCGTCGGCGGCATCATCCGCGACATCTTCACGATGGGCGCACGGCCGATTGCGCTCCTCAATGCGCTGCGATTCGGCCCGCTCGACGGTCGTGACGGCGCTCGCACGCGGAGGATCGTGTCGGGGGTCGTCGCCGGCATTGGTGGCTACGGCAACAGCATCGGCATTCCAACCGTCGGGGGCGAGGTCGCGTTCGAAGAGCCCTACGCGGGCAACCCGCTGGTGAACGTCCTGTGCCTCGGGATCGCGGAAGCCGATGCGCTCGTGAAGGGACGCGCGTCTGGCGCGGGCAATCCGGTGTACTACGTCGGCGCGAAAACAGGGCGCGACGGCATCCACGGCGCGACGATGGCATCGGCAGAATTCGACGAGAAGTCCGCCGAGAAGCGGCCCGCGGTGCAGGTCGGCGATCCGTTCATGGAGAAGCTGCTGCTCGAAGCCTGCCTCGAGCTGATGAAGACCGACGCGCTCATCGGCGTCCAGGACATGGGCGCCGCCGGGCTGACGTGCTCCACCTGCGAGATGGGGGCGCGCGGCGGCGCAGGCATCGAGATCGACGTCCAGCACGTGCCGCAGCGGGAGAGCGGCATGACGCCCTACGAGATCATGCTGTCCGAATCGCAGGAACGCATGCTGCTCGTCGTGAAGAAGGGGCGCGAAGCCGAGGTCGAGCGGATTTTCGAGAAGTGGGACCTCCATGCCTCGCACATCGGCGAGGTCACGACGGACGGCCTGCTGCGCGTGAAGGAGAACGGCCGTACGGTTGCGGAGATTCCGAACACCGCGCTCGTCGATGACGCGCCTGTTTACGATCGGCCGGCGCGGCGCCCCGCGTATCTCGACGAGGTGTCGACATTTGACGGCGCTGTGCTGAAATCGGTCGCGCCCAGGGAGGCGTTCCTGCGGTTGCTCGCGTCTCCGACGATTGCGAGCAAACGCTGGATCTACCGCCAGTACGACACGATGGTGCGCACGAACACCATCGCGCTGGCGGGGACGACCGCGGGCGTCGTCCGCGTCAAGGGAACGTCGCGCGCGCTCGCGATCTCGACTGACGGCAACGGACGCTATTGTTATCTCAACCCGCGCCGCGGGGCGATGCTCGCGCTCGCGGAGGCGGCGCGCAACGTCGCGTGCGCAGGCGCCCTGCCGATCGGGGCGACGAACTGTCTCAACTTCGGCAATCCCGAGCGTCCCGAGATCATGTGGCAGTTCGTTGAGTCCGTCGAGGGCCTCGCCGACGCGTGCCGCGCGCTGGAGATCCCGATCACGGGGGGCAACGTCAGTCTGTACAACGAGACGGACGGCAAACCGATTTACCCGACGCCGGTGATCGGCGTCGTCGGTCTGATCGAAGATGCGTCACGCCTCGTCACCCGGACGTTCAAGGGCGCGGGTGACGCCATCGTTCTTCTCGGCGAGGATCACGGGGAGTTGGGTGGCTCGGAGTTGCTGAGGACGGTGCACGGAATCGTCCGCGGCGAGGCTCCGCGGCTGGATCTGGCGCGTGAACGCGCACTGCAGTCTCTCGTTGCCGATCTCGCCGCGGCCGGTTTGCTCCGCTCGGCTCACGATTGCTCGGACGGCGGTGCGGCGGTGACGCTCGCGGAGTCCTGCTTCGACAGCGGTGCGATCGGGTGCCGTGTCGAGCTGCCCGGGTCGGGCGGATCCGCCAACACTGCGCTGTTCAGCGAATCCGCGTCGCGGATCATCGTGTCGCTGGAGAGCTCGCGTGAAGCCGAGATCCTGAAGCGCGCGGCGGCGGCAGGCGTGCCAGCGCAACGGATCGGCGTGACCGGCGGCGGGTCCATCCAGATCGCCGTTGCCGGTACGACGGCTGTCGATGTCACGGTCGAAGAAGCGGAACGGATCTGGTCGACCGCGCTGGAGCAGTTCTTCAAACGGGTGGCCGCATGAGTACTCACCACGAAGTGCCGCAAGGTAAGGCCACAGGTGCTGCACGTACGCGAGCAGCCGAAGGATGCGAGCAGCAGGATAAGTACAAAGACGAATGCGGCGTGTTCGGCATCTTCGGGCACCCGGAGGCCGCGAACCTCACCTACCTCGGCCTCTACGCGCTGCAGCATCGGGGGCAGGAGAGCGCCGGCATCGCGACGGCTGATGGCGCCACGATCCGCGTGTCTCGCGCGATGGGACACGTGTCGGATGCGTTCGACGAGCGCGCGCTCGAATCGCTTCCCGGGCACATCGCGATCGGTCATACACGCTATTCGACCGCCGGCGAGAGCCGCCTGCAGAACGCCCAGCCGATCCTGATCGACTGCGCGCACGGCCAGATCGCGATCGCCCACAACGGAAATCTCGTCAACGCGCGCGAGCTGCGCGATCGGCTGGTCCGCGACGGCTCGATCTTTCAGACGGGCAGCGATACGGAAGTCGTGCTGCACCTGTACGCGCGCTCGCGTGAAGCCTCCGTGGAGAACGCGCTGGTGGAGTCGATCTCGCAGGTGAACGGGGCGTTTTCGCTCGTGCTGCTGACGAAGGATCGCCTGATTGCCGCGCGCGATCCGCACGGGTTCCGGCCGCTGGCGCTCGGCCGGCTCGGCGATGCGTACATCGTCTGTTCCGAGACGTGCGCGCTGGATCTGATCGGCGCGACGTACGTGCGCGACGTCGAGCCCGGTGAGCTGCTCGTCATCTCCGAGGGGGGCGTCCGCTCGCTGCGGCCGTTTCCGCCCGCGCAGCTCGCCCACTGTGTGTTCGAGCACGTGTACTTCGCGCGGCCGGACAGCTATGTGTTCGGGAAGAGCGTCAACGAGGTTCGCACGCAGCTCGGACGGATGCTGGCGCGCGAATCACCCGTGCCCGCAGACGTCGTCTGTCCGATCCCGGACTCGGGCGTGTGCGCCGCCACCGGTTTCGCCGAAGAATCGGGGCTGCCGATGGCGATGGGCCTCATCCGCAACCACTATGTCGGGCGCACGTTCATCCAGCCGCAGCAGGCGATCCGGCACTTCAGCGTTCGCATCAAGCTGAATCCGGTTCGCAGCGTGCTCGAAGGGAAGCGCGTCGTGCTCGTCGACGACTCGATTGTGCGCGGTACGACCAGCCGCAAGATCGTCAGAATGGTGCGCGCCGCGGGCGCGAAGGAAGTGCACCTCCGCATCAGCTGCCCACCGACGGTTTCGCCCTGTTTCTATGGGGTCGATACACCGAGCCGTTCCGAGCTGATTGCCGCCAATCAGACGCTCGATGAGATCCGCGAGTACGTCGAGGCGGACAGCCTCGCCTATCTGAGCCTCGACGGTCTGATGCGCGCCGTGGGGTCTGGCAGCGGATCGTATTGTTCCTCGTGCTACACCGGCGTGTACCCGGTTGCGTTTCCGCGCGACGAGCAGGCGTACCTGCAGCTCGCGCTGAAAGCCGTCGAGTGATCCGGGCGCTTGCCGCCACGATCCTGATCGCGCTCTCGGCCGCTGCCGCTCAGCGCGACGCCGCGCCGGACCGCGATCGACTCACGCTCGCCATCGACAATCTCGGAAAGTTCGACGCGGCCACGCGAATTGCCGCCGCGCGTACCGTCAGACGCGCACCGGCGGCGCACGCGGTGCCGCTGTTGATGCAAGCCGCCAGGGAGCATGCGGACGGCTACGTCAGGTTTCGCGCGCTCGTCCTGCTCTCGGGCTTCAACGACCCGCGAACGCGCGATGTCATGTTGGCGGCGCTGAGCGATCCCAACGATCGGCTGCGGACGGTGGCTTATAGCTACTTCGAGTACAACCCGGAGCCCGCCATGGCCGCGCGCCTGTTGAAGGCGCTCGACAAAGAGGAATCGGAGTTCGTCCGTCCGGCGCTGACGCGCGCGCTTGCCGCATACGGAACCGATCCTGCCGTCCGTGCGGCGCTGCCGCGGCTGGTGTTGCAGGGCCAGGACCTGTTTCGAAGCGCGGTCATCGAGGCAATCGGGGACTATCGCGCGACCTACGCCATCGCGCCGATAATGCAGGTCGCGAAGCTCGACGGCCCTCTTCAGGACGATGCTGTGTTGGCGCTGGGAAAGCTGGGCGACAAGCGCGCGCTCGAGGTGCTCGAGCCGCTGCAGCATTCCGCGCCGCGCGTGCGTCAGCCGGCGATCGCGGCCGCGATGTGCCTGCTTGGCGTCAATTGCGAGTCGCATCAGAAGTTCGTCATCGATACCGTGGCGTTTTCGATGAAGAACATTGGCTTCCAGGACCTGCTGCGCTCGTCGGCGCGTGCCCTGGGGGTGCTCGCCGCGTCGGGCCGTCAGGATGCAGGCAATTCGCTGATCGATCTCGGCATCCCGTCGCACGATCCTCAACGGTCGCCCCTCGCGCTGGCGTTCGGGACGGCGGTGCTCCGGAATCCGCCGCTGGCCCTCGAGTTGCTCGGGACGCGCGGCGATGTGAAGGACAGCGCGCTCCTGCTCCGCGATGCGTTCGACATGCTCGAAGAGGACTTCGCGGAGGAGCGTTTCTACGCCGCCATCCGGCGCGCGTACTGGCAGGCGCCGGAGAAATCACAGGTTCGGCAGATCGCGGATACGCTGATTCAGACGCTCGAGTTCTAATGGCTCACATGTAGGGCAGGTCTTCAGACGTGCCTCGATGGGACACGCGGGGCCCGCAGAGAATGGATTACAGACAGTCGGGCGTTGACATAGACGCGGGCAACGAGGTTGTGCGACGGATCCGCAGTCTGGCGCGCGGCACCGCCACCGCGGGCGTCCTTTCCGATCTCGGCTCGTTCGGCGGGCTCTTTCGTCTCGGCAGCGGCTATCGCGATCCGGTTCTCGTCTCGAGCGCGGATGGCGTGGGCACCAAGCTGCGCGTGGCGTTCATGACGGGCGTGCACGACACGGTCGGACTCGATCTCGTCAACCACTGCGTCAACGACATCCTGGTCCAGGGAGCCGAGCCGCTCTTCTTCCTCGACTATCTCGCAACAGGGAAGCTCGATCCCGACGTCGCCGTCCAGATCGTCGAGGGCGTTGCGCGCGGATGCCGTGAGAACGGCTGCGCGCTGCTGGGCGGTGAGACGGCCGAGATGCCCGGTTTCTATGCCGACGGCGAGTACGACGTCGCGGGCTTCATCGTAGGCGCCGTCGATCGCGATCGGCTGATCGACGGAAGCCGGGTCCGACCCGGCGACGTGCTGATCGGACTGCCGTCCTCGGGGCTGCACACCAACGGCTACTCCCTCGCACGGCGAATTGCGTTCGATCGCCTCGGGCTGCGCGCGAGCGATCGAGTTCCGGAGCTCGGATCCACAGTGGGCGCCGCGCTGCTTACGCCGCACCGCTCGTATTTGCACGCCGTCCGGCCGCTGTTGGCCGCAGGGACGGTTCACGCGATGGCGCACATCACCGGTGGCGGCGTCACGGACAATCTGCCGCGCGTCCTGCCGCGCGGCACGGAAGCCGTCGTGCGCCTGGGCTCGTGGGACGTGCCGCCGGTTTTCCGCTGGTTGCAGGCGTCCGGCGATGTGCCTGCGGAGGACATGCTGCGGACCTTCAACATGGGCGTCGGTCTGATCGTCATCGTGTCGGCGCAGGACGCGCCCGCGACGCTCGAA
>JAICSD010000399.1 GCA_025937075.1 Vicinamibacteria bacterium
GACATCGAATCCTGGGAGTTGAGACTCGGGCATTGGGAGTTCCGGGGCTGGGAGTTGCCATGCGCTTGGTTCCCGTCATTTCTGCTGCGCTCGGGAGGACGTCAGAATGTAATTTGCCAGATCCCGATGCGCGGCGGCCTCCGCCGTCGTCATCGCATCGATGCGGCCGAGGCCTTGCTGGATGCGCGAGAGATCCGCCAGGCGCTGCGCGTCGACGTCGCGGATCACCTGCGCGATGCGCAGCGCGAGCTCCTGCTGCTGCCGCGACTCGCTCTGCGAGAGGAGATCGCGCACCCGGCGCAGGATGTCAGCGTCGGAGACGCGTTGGGGCGACGCGGATGATCGAACGGCCGCTTCGAGCAGCGCGAGACGCCGATCCATCGCGGTCAGCGCAACCGGAGTGATCTGCGCTGCGGGCAGCACCGCATCTTCCCGCTCACGCACACCCGCACGCTCACCCACACCCACACGCGCACCCGCATCCGCATCGGCGCTGCCGCGCGCCCAACCCGTGCGCACCGAGAATCCGTTTGCGCCGTACGAGAGCTCGACGTTCGCGACCGCGAGCGCCGCGGCAAGCACGATGACCGCGGCGGCCGCGAGGCCGAGCGCGGGCGTCCACCAGGCGCGGAGGGACGGCCGGCGCGCCTGCGTTATCTGAAAGCCAAGATCCGGCTGCGGAGGCACCCACGTCGCAAGATCGTCGCGGACGCCGCGCATCGCGCCGACCTCCCCGCGGCACGCCGCGCACTCGCGCAGGTGCCGCTCGAAGCGCGCCCGATCGATGTCGGTGATGTCCTCGTACACGTACCCGACCAGCAAGTCCTTGTCACACATGGTTCTCATGTCCTGTCCGCCTGCTCATCCATGCCCCGCGTCGCCACGGCAGTTCCGTTTGGAATGCCCGGACGTGCCAGTTGACGCCGCAGCACGGTGAGGCCCTGATAGAGGCGGGTCTTCACCGTGCTCAGCGGGCAGTCGAGCAGGTCGGCAATCTCCTGAAACGTCAGCCCGTGATACTCCTTCAAGATGATGGCGGTGCGCTGCTCGTGCGGCAGCTGCGCCATCGCACGCGCCACCGCGCGGCCGATCTCACGCCGGGCCACGAGATCCTCGATCGATTCCGTCGGGGTGGATTCGGACGCGAGCTCGATCAGGTCGACCCCTTCGGGCGCCTGGGCCACAGGCGCGCGGCGCTCCCGGCGAATCCAGTCCCGGCAGAGGTTGAGCGCAATGCGATAGAGCCATGAGGAAAACTTCGCCTGCCCCTTGAAGCCGGGGAGGGCGCGGTAGGCGCGGAGAAACGCCTCCTGACACACGTCGCGCGCGTCCTCTTCCTTCCCGATGACGCGGTACGCCAGGGCATAGATCGGCCGTTCCCAGCGCAGCACCAGCTGGTTGAAGCTGTCCATGTCGCCCCCCATGGCGCGGGCGACCAGCTCCTCGTCCGACGAGGGCATCCCGATCGAGGACATCAATTACATTCTCGCTCCGTTACCCTTGCGCCTCACTAGCTTAGACGACCGGGCGCTGGGACTAGTCGGGGCCGCAACGCCACCCTTGTCCGTGTCGTCCGCGTCAGTCCGCTGCCAGCGTTAGTCCGCGGTTTAGAATGAGCGGCACCCCGCATGTCCGAGGCCGCTCCCCCGGAGTTCCGGTCCATGGATTTCCTGGCCCAGGTTCGTCAGCGGCTGTCAGCGGCCGCGAACGGGCGCCCGTGGCTGATTCTCCTCCGAACGGCAGCTGGGACCTACCAGACCGGCTGGACCGAAGGTGTGCACCAGGGCGTCCCCGTCCTCGATCCAGCAGAATCGTCCTCGATTGACGCGCTTCTCGCCGGCGGATGCGCCCGCATTGCCACCAGCGAGACCACCCCATCGCTCGCGGCGGCCTTCGGCGCGACCGAAGTGCTGATGACGCCCATCCAGCCGGCGACCACACGCACGGCGCTCGTCACACCGGTCGCGAACGAGGCCATGATCTCCGCCGATCTGATCGCGCTCGTCGCGGCATCGCTGGCGCTCGCACGTGCGGATCGGGAAATCCAGTCGCACCAGCGCGTTCGCGAGGTGGTCCTGGTGTTCTCCCGCAGCGTGTCATCGGCGCTCAGCCTCGCGTCGGCGCTCGACGCCGTTGCGCGCGAGATCGCCGCGATCTTCGGCGCAGCGCAGGCGGCGTTCTGGCTGCACGATCGGCGCGCCCGCGAGCTCGAGCTCGCCGCATCGTCGGACGGACCGTCGCGCCGCGGCACGCGTGTCCCGAACGACGCTCCCGACCATCCGGCGGCAGTGGGTTTGCGGCTCGATGCGCCCGCGCTGAACGACCGCGAGTTGATCGCGCCGCTTCGAGGCTGGCGGCGCGCGCTCGGCGCCCTCGTCGTCCACGATATCGGTGAGAGCAGCCTCGATCCAGGCGAGCTGACGGATTTCGCGCGCGAGCTCGCGCGCCAGCTTTCCGCCGCGATCGAGAACGTGCAGTTGATCGACGAGATTCTGCGGCAGCGCCGCCTGCTGGAAGACACCTTCAACTCGCTCGTCGATCTCGTCGTCGTGACGGATCGCGATCTCAGGATCGCGCAGACGAACGAAACCTTCGCGGCGCGGGTTGGCGCGGAACGCCAGGAGCTCGTCGGACGCCCGCTCGAGGATCTCGTCGGGCCGGAAATCACGGCGCGGGCAGCGACCGCGGGAGCCCAGGGCGCATCTGCGCAGGCTGCGACCGAGATCGAAGACGCGCGGCTCGGAGGCGTGTTCCTCGTGACGGCGACGCCGCTCGTCAGCGCCGATGCGCGGACGCTGGGCCGCGTGCTCGTCGCGCGCGACATCACGCGGCAAACGCGCCTCGAGCGCGAACGCGAAGCGCTGCGCGAACGGCTCGCGCAATCGGAGAAGCTCGCGTCGCTCGGCCAGTTCGTCGCCGGCATCGCGCACGAGATGAACAACCCGCTGCAGGGCGTGCTCGGACATCTGGAGCTGCTCATCGGGACCTCCGAGCCGGCGCGCCCGCTCCGACGGCAGCTCCAGCAGATCTACCAGGACGCGGATCGCGCGGCCAAGATCGTGAGCAACCTGCTCGGGTTCACGGGATCGCACCGGCTGAAGCGACGCCGCGTCCAGGTGGATCGCCTCATCACGCGCGCGCTGGCGAGCCGGCGCCTGCCGGAAAAACGGCTGGGCATCGAGGTGGTGCGCACACACGACGAGCGCGCCGTGATTCAAGGAGATTCGTTCCTGCTTCAGCAGGCGGTCCTGAACATCCTGATCAACGCGGAACACGCGCTCGCGTCCGTGCCGGAAGGCCAGCGCCGGATCACGATCGAGACCGCGACGGATGCATCGGTTCCCCGCGTGAGCATCACCATTCGCGACACCGGGCCCGGCATTCCAGCTCACGTGCTCCCGCGCATCTTCGATCCGTTCTTCACCACGAAAGACGTCGGCCAGGGAACCGGCCTCGGCCTCGCGATCACGTACGGCATCGTGCAGGAACACGGCGGCACCATCTCCGCGGCGAACGATCCGGCAGGCGGCGCGTCGATCCGCATCGACCTTCCGGCCGCGGAAGTGGTGGTAAAGTGACACACGGTCATCCCGTTCATGATCGATGAAAGCTTTTTGACGACCGAAGAGGTACTCGAGTACCTCCAGGTCAACCTGCGCACGGTCTACCGGCTGATCAAGGCCGGACGGATTCCGGCGGTGCGCGTGGGACGTCAGTGGCGTTTCCGGAAGCGCGACATCGACGCGTGGCTCGAGACGCAGCGTCCGCGCGGTGCGCGGACGGCGACGACGACCGCGACGCGCGCGACGGCGGCGGCGCCCGCCGCCGGACGGCCCCGCGTCCTCGTCGTCGACGACGAGGCGAGCATCCGCGATCTGCTCTCGAAGACGCTTGCGCTCGCCGAGTACGACGTCGATCTCGCGCCCGACGGCCGCACCGCTCTCGATCGCCTGCGCGTAATGCCCTATGACCTGCTCATTACGGATCTCAAGATGCCCGGCCTCGACGGGCTCTCCGTCATCCGCGAAGCACGCCGCCTCAAGACCGACCTCCCCGTCGTCATCATCACTGGTTTTTCGACCGAGGCCAGCGCCATCGAAGCCGTGAATCTTGGGGTCTCGGGCTACCTGACAAAGCCCTTCCGCGTTCCCCGCGTCCTCGCCGTCGCCGCCAAGGCCCTGGGCGAATAGTCCCGATCTCTCACCGGTTTTTCACAGGTCTGCACCGTTTCCAGGGTGCCTCGAGAAGGGCCTTGACTGTGCTCAAGGATC